>NZ_JACLQK010000008.1:58971-90686 GCF_016648645.1 Streptococcus sp. 22.1
CTATGGCGTTCTGCCTATCAACCTCACTAACTGCGCAAAGTCGGTATAATCGACCGACTTTCCTTCGTGTCGTGACCGTGCAAGACTCTCTAAGTGCCAAGCACTTGATAGTCTACGGCAGCCGCTATGGCGGATTGCCTATCAACCTCACTAACTGCGCAAAGTCGGTGAAATATAAAAATATTGAAATAAGAGGTTTACAATGGGAGATAAACCGATATCCTTCAGGGATAAAGATGGGAACTTTGTTTCTGCGGCCGATGTTTGGAATCCAAAGAAACTTGAGGAACTCTTTACACGCTTAAATCCTAACCGAAAACTCCGTCTTGAGCGTGAACGTTTGGCTAGAGAAGAAGCAGCAAAACACCCTGAATTAAATGAAGAAACAGAGCAAGTCTAGCACTTGCTCTGTTTTTTTTCTTATCCAAATTGGTAATCAAAAACAGCTACTCTAGCAAGAGTAACTGTTGTGATGATTAAGCGTTTAGAACCTTGTCCAAGAATTCTTTCAAACGTGGGTGTTGTGGGTTATCGAAGATTTGATCTGGCGTACCATCTTCGAGGAACTCACCGTCCGCAGTAAAGATTACTCGGTTGGCTACCTGACGGGCAAATCCCATTTCGTGAGTAACGATAATCATGGTCATACCTTGCTCTGCCAATTCTTTCATAACGTTAAGAACGTCTCCGACCATTTCGGGGTCAAGGGCAGAAGTAGGTTCGTCAAAGAGCATGATATCAGGATTCATCGCCAACCCACGTGCAATTGCCACACGTTGTTTTTGTCCACCTGACAAGCTATCAGGTGTAGCATCGGCTTTGTCAGCAAGTCCAACACGATCAAGAAGATCCATAGCTAATTTATCAGCTTCTTCCTTGTTCATACGTCCAAGTTCAACAGGTGCAAATGTTACGTTTTCAAGGACTGTCATGTGTGGGAAGAGGTTGAAATGTTGGAAGACCATCCCGATATTTTCACGGGCTTTGTCAAGATTTGTCTTAGGGTCTGATAATTCATAGCCATCAACGACTACTTTACCAGATGTCACTGTCTCAAGTAGGTTAAGGGTACGAAGGAAGGTTGATTTACCAGAACCTGAAGGACCGATGATACATACAACGTCACCTTCGTAGAATTTGGCGTCAATGCCTTTAAGGACTTCATTGTCGCCGTATGATTTGTGCAAGTCCTGCACATCGATTTTCAATTCAGCCATTATTTAAGTCTCTTTTCTAGTCGTTTAGCCAATTTCGTCAAGCATGTGATGATGACCAAGTAAAGGATGGCCAAGATTGCATACATACGGAATGATTGGTAGTTACGAGCAATGATGATTTTACCAGTTTGGAAAAGTTCAACCAAACCGATAGCTGATACGATAGTCGTATCTTTCAATGAGATAACAAATTGGTTGATGAAGTTTGGCAACATCAAGCGGACCGCCTGTGGCAAGATGACCTTACGCATTGTTGTATTGTAAGGAACACCCAAGCTTCGGCTGGCTTCCATCTGACCAATAGGGACAGCTTCAATACCACCACGCACAATTTCGGCAATGTAAGCACCACCGTTAAGTGAGAGGGCGATTGTTGCTGCCACGAAGTCATTGATTGGTGACTGGTGACCAGTGATGTTTTCAATCAAGTTAGGAATACCCCAGTAGATGAAGGCTGCAACGATCATCAATGGGATACCACGAACCACGTCAACAAAGACTTGTGAAATCACACGAAGTGTCTTGTTTGGTGCAACTGCCATCATACCGAAGATAACACCGATAATCATGGCAATAGCAAATGAAAGAAGGGTCAAACCAAGGGTAATTCCAAGACCTTGGAGAAGTTGTTTGTAGTTGTTTTTAATCAAGCCTACGATGGTTGTTTCATCGGTAGCTTTTTTTGTGCTTCCTTCTTTTGATTTGTTGCTATCGAGGTATTTATTGATAATCTTATCGTAAGTACCATCTTTCACGATAGCAGCCAAACCATTGTTGAACATCTCAATCAACTCAGGATTAGCACCTTTTTTAACAGCAAAGCCGACTTCACCAGTGGCAATACCTTCAATTGGTGTTGTAAAGTTACGCCCTTGTTGGATAGCGTATAGAAGAACGGCTTCATCATCCATAAGAGCATCGATTGAACCAGAGTTCAAGCTGTCGTACATAGTAGAAGCTTCATCGTAAGCACGAACAGTAAAGCCATATTCACCAGCATGGTCTTCCAACCATGAGTAAGATGACGTACCATTTTTAGCTCCTACAGTCTTACCTTTAAGATCCTTGTAAGATTTAACCTTACTTCCTTTAGCTACAGCCAAACGAATGTTTGATGTGTAGTAAGGATCAGAGAAGTCAAAGATTTGTTTACGAGCATCAGTGATGGTCATACCAGCCAATACGGCATCAGCTTGGCTAGATTGTACAGCATTAAGTGATGCATCGAAACCAGGGTTTGTCAATTTGACATTGAAACCTTGGTTTTTAGCAATGGCATTGATGATATCGACATCGATACCTACATATTTACCTGAACCATTTTGGTATTCGAATGGAGCAAAAGATGAGTCCATTGAGATAGTGTAGGTTTCCTTAGCAGGAGTGGCTTTTGCGTTGGCATCACCAGTCAATTTAAGATCTGCTGAAGGTTTTGATGAAGAAGATTTTGATGAGTCACCCAACCATTTGTTCATGATTTTGTCGTAGGTGCCGTCATTCTTCATTTCCTTAAGAGCTTCGTTGAAATCTTTGATAAGATCTTCGTGTTTTCCACCTTTTTTAACAGCGAAAGCGAAGCTACCGATAGATTCAGGCTTAATGTTGATAGCGTAGTCTTTTCCTTGACCAATAGCGTATTTAACAACTGGTGTGTCGTCCATAGCTGCATCAACAGAACCAGAATCCAAGCTATTGTTCATCAAGTCGCTAGTGTCAAAAGTTTTAACAGTGAAACCATATTTGCTAGCATTTTTATCAAGCCAAGTTTGAGCAGCGGTACCGTTTTTAACACCGACTGTTTTACCCTTCAATTGTTTGTAGTCGCTGACTTTATCGCTACTACGTGTGTAGATAACAATTGAGGTGTCGTAATAAGTGTCTGAGAAAGTAAAGACCTTCTTACGTGCGTCGGTAACAGTAGTACCGGCCATAAGGGCGTCAGCTTGACCTGATTGAACAGCATTGACAGCTGCATCGAAACCAGGGAAGGTTTGGTTAACGTCCCAATTTTTACGTTTGGCAACTTCGTTGATAATATCAACGTCGATACCCTTGTAGGTCTGATCAGAATCTTTGAATTCAAATGGGGCATAGGCTGTATCTGAAACGACTGAGATAGTCTCGGCAGATACCTTAGCTCCGAAAACAAAGAAAACTGACATGGCACTCAAGAAGAGTGTCAGAAGTTTTTTCTTCATTATAAAAAGTCTCCTTTATAAAATACCTTCCTATTCTATCAAAAAAAGGTCTTCTTATCAAACTTCTTGGAGTTTGATGTTAGGAAATGTAACAAGGTTCGTTAGATGTGAGAAGAGTTTTAGAAGAATTTGACAAGCTTGTGTCAATTAGTTACACTGTAATCGAATACATGTAAGATTTGTTACAGGAGCTAAAAAAATGAAGAAACGTATGCTTGAGAAATATACTAGCCTATATGATAAAGTCCCAAGTTGGCTTATGATTATGCTGTCCTGTTTTATTGCCTTTGGTTATTTCCTTATAAGTGGATTTCTATCAGGGATTGTTGTGGGAATTCCAATGGCTATTGTTCTTTCGTTCTTAGTATTAAATGGCAACATTCAGTTTCAGGATATACATTCGATTTACTATAAAATATTTTCAACCTTGTATTTTCAGTTGGGAAGTTTTGCCTTCACTGCCTTAGCTATCTTTTTCTGGGTTAAAGTTGTTGAAAAACGTCCCATTCGTACACTTGGATTTTTCAAGGGGCATATTTGGTTGAACTTGCTTAAGGGGTGGGGATTTGGGACTCTACTCTTGTTAGTGAGTTTCCTTGGAACTTATTTACTTGGAGGGTTAGAATTTGTAAAAGTGGACTTTTCTCAGAGAACAATCCTATATATACTATCCCTAATACCTTTCTGGTTTATCCAAGGTGGAACCGAGGAACTGGTGACACGTGGTTGGTTGCTTCAGACGGTGACTAATAGATTGAACCTTTCTTGGGGAATTGCTATTTCAAGTTCTCTCTTTTCGATGCTACACTTGGGAAATCAAGGAGTTACCGCCTTGTCTCTCATCAGTATTGTTCTAGTGGGTGTTCTCATGGCTCTTTACATGCTCAAGACAGATAATATCTGGGGTGTAGCGGCTCTTCACGGTGCTTGGAACTTTGCGCAAGGAAATCTAGTTGGCGTGTCAGTTAGTGGACAAAATGCAGGTGGCAGCTTATTGCACTTTCAGGCCAGGTCAGGCGTGCCTGATTGGTTGTCAGGTGGGGCCTTTGGCCTAGAAGGGAATATCGTTACCTGTGTGGTTCTGTTGGTAGGTATCATCATCCTTCGATTACAATTGAAGAAAGAAAACTTTTAAGGCTGAGTTCAAAGACTCGGTCTTTTTACTTCTGTGTTAAAATAGAAGAAACACTTGGAGGGGACAATATGATAGTTAAGCTTGATAGGGTCATGTTGAAATTGAAAATAGTGGTTGGCTTTATATTTTCCGTCTTGTCTTTATGGATTCTTTGTCCTGAGCTCATTAGAGGTTCTCTCCGTGAAAATCCAGTCAAGCAGTTTCTTGCTATCATTGTTTTATTTTGGCTCTTATTCTCCATTGTTCTTCTCATAGACGGTGTCGTAAATCTCAAAGGTCATGGAAAACTCTTGGAACTTAATGACCATTTTTTGACCTACTACGGCCAAGCATTTGGACGTAAAACCTTTGACATTCCCCTATCCGAGATTGAGTTTGTCAAGAAAGCTTGGTCAACACGGATGGAGGATATTGGACGCTCTTCGACAGTGAGATATTCTTTGAAACGCATCGAGCATGTCTTCGACTATGATGCCGAGGTTGATGATAAAAAGAGATATCAGGTGTTGCTTATCTTCTTCAAAAATGGTGAGACAGCTGTTACCTATGACAAAAAACTTGGTCATCAATCACGGAAGAAACGTGCCTATGTCGCTAAGATGCGAATGATTCAAATTCCGCTTACAAGTGGGGAAATCTTCTCCGACCAAGAGATGAATGATTACATAAATGAAAGGAAAAAGAATGATAGATAGAAAAGAAGATAACCAATTCCATTTGGTTTCTAAATATGAACCTTCTGGGGATCAACCTCAGGCCATCGAAGCCTTGGTAGACAATATTGAAGGTGGTGAGAAGGCTCAAATCCTAAAGGGGGCGACAGGGACAGGTAAGACCTATACCATGAGTCAGGTCATCCAGCGCGTCAATAAACCAACCTTGGTTATCGCCCACAATAAAACCTTGGCAGGTCAGCTTTATGGTGAGTTCAAGGAATTTTTCCCAGACAATGCTGTGGAATACTTCGTTTCCTACTATGATTTCTATCAGCCAGAGGCCTATGTACCGTCATCAGATACCTATATCGAAAAGGACAGCTCTGTAAACGATGAAATTGATAAGCTCCGTCACTCAGCGACATCGGCTCTCCTTGAGCGTAATGATGTTATCGTTGTGGCTTCCGTTTCTTGTATTTACGGTTTGGGTTCGCCCAAAGAATATGCCGATTCAGCAGTCAGCCTTCGACCAGGCCAAGAGATTTCTCGAGACAAGCTGCTAAATGACCTAGTTGATATCCAGTTTGAGCGAAATGACATTGATTTCCAACGTGGGAAATTCCGTGTACGTGGTGATGTGGTCGAAATCTTTCCTGCCAGCCGTGATGAGCACGCCTTTCGTGTGGAATTTTTCGGTGATGAGATTGACCGCATCTGTGAGATTGAAAGTTTGACAGGACGCAATCTCGGTGAAGTTGAGCACCTTGTTCTTTTCCCGGCGACTCACTTTATGACCAATGAAGAGCATATGGAAGAAGCCATCAAGAATATTATGGAAGAGATGGAAGCTCAGGTTAAGCAATTTGAAGCTGAGGGTAAGTTCATCGAGGCTCAACGTATCCGCCAAAGGACAGAATACGATGTTGAAATGCTTCGTGAGATGGGCTACACCAATGGTGTCGAAAACTACTCACGCCACATGGATGGACGTAAAGAAGGCGAGCCACCGTTCACCTTGCTTGATTTCTTCCCAGAAGATTTCCTTATCATGATTGATGAAAGTCATATGACCATGGGTCAGATTAAGGGAATGTATAACGGAGACCAGGCCCGTAAGAAGATGTTGGTTGATTACGGTTTCCGTTTGCCATCAGCGCTTGATAACCGTCCACTTCGACGTGAAGAATTTGAGAGTCATGTGCATCAGATTGTATATGTTTCTGCTACCCCAGGCGATTATGAGATGGAGCAGACTGAGACTGTCGTTGAGCAAATCATCCGTCCGACAGGGCTTCTTGATCCAGAAGTCGAAGTTCGTCCAACTATGGGTCAAATGGATGACCTCCTTGGTGAAATTAATGCTCGTACTGAAAAAGGCGAGCGTGTCTTTGTAACAACTTTGACTAAGAAGATGGCTGAAGACTTGACTGACTATCTCAAGGAAATGGGGGTCAAGGTCAAATACATGCACTCTGACATTAAGACTCTAGAGCGTACTGAGATTATCCGTGACCTACGTTTGGGTGTCTTTGATGTTCTTATCGGTATTAACCTTCTTCGTGAGGGAATTGACGTTCCTGAAGTTAGTCTGGTTGCTATTTTGGATGCTGATAAGGAAGGCTTCCTTCGTAATGAACGTGGACTTATCCAAACAATCGGACGTGCTGCTCGAAATAGCGAAGGTCACGTTATCATGTATGCGGATAAGATTACAGAGTCTATGCAGAAGGCCATGGATGAAACGGCTCGTCGCCGTGAAATCCAGATGGCCTATAATAAGGAGCATGGCATTGTTCCACAAACGATTAAGAAAGAAATTCGTGACCTTATTTCGATTACCAAGGCTAATGAAGCAGAAGTAGCAGAGGATACTGTGGACTACAGTGCCATGAACAAGAAAGAACGCCAAGAAGCCATCAAGAAACTTCAAAAACAAATGCACGAAGCAGCAGAACTGCTTGACTTTGAATTGGCGGCTCAAATCCGTGATATGGTTCTTGAGCTGAAGAGTATGGATTAAGGCTAGTTACATCACTTAGGCATTATAAGTAAGAAAGGAAATATATGTCACGTTCACAAGCAACTATTTTAACCAATATGTGTCTCATCGAAGATGGCCGTGGAAATATCGTCATGCAAATCCGCGATCCAAAGCGTTATTACTGGTCGGGAGCAGCCCTACCCGGTGGCCATATCGAAGCACATGAAGGTCTGGTAGAATCAGTTATCCGTGAGGTTGAAGAAGAAACTGGCTTGACCATCAAAAACCCTAAATTAGTTGGTATGAAGCATTTTTACACGACAGATGATGAGCGTTATCTAGTATTCCTTTATAGAACTTCGGATTTTGAAGGAAAAATCCATTCAACAGAGGAAGGCGAAGTTCGTTGGGTTGCTCGAGAGGAGGTAGCTAATATGGATTTAGCTTATGACATGCTCAATCTGCTACGTGTCTTTGAAGAAGACAATCTCTCAGAACTTTTCTATCGGGAGCGACTCGAAAATGACTTTATCCGAGAATTTTGGTAAGAATATGAACTATTTATTCAAATGAATGAATAGTTTTTTTGTCGTTAAAATCAGATAGGAGAGCTTTAAATAAGTAATTTTTAGATTTTGTAATGACGATAAAATTAATAAAAATGAAAACTTTAATCAATAAAAGTTCATTTTTTCATTGACAAATGCATAATAATACATTATTATACTTACATAAGTTAATAAATATAGAAAAGAGATTGATTATGAAAACATGGAAAAAACTTTTGTTGGGATTTGCAGGGATCTTTGCTTTGACGACTTTAGCAGCTTGTTCTTCGTCGAAGGACACTTTGGAAAAGGTACAAGATAAAGGAACTTTGACAGTTGCTCTTAATCCACACTTTGCTCCTTTTGAATTCAAGACAATCCAAAATGGTAAGGATACGATTGTTGGGGCAGATGTTGAAATTGCTAAGGCCATTGCAGATGAGCTTGGTGTAAAAGTTAAATTCTCTGAAATGTCTTTTGATAATGTCTTAGCCAATGTTCAATCTGGTAAGGCAGACATCGCCATTTCCGGAATCTCAGCCACTGAAGAACGTCAAAAAATCTTTGATTTCTCAGATACCTACTATGAGTCTGAAACGGTTCTTGTTGTCAAAAAAGATGCGACAGGAACTTACAAACAAACCGGTGATTTTGCTAAAAAATCTGTAGCCGTTCAAAAAGGTTCTATTCAAGAAAGTATCGCCAAAGCCAACTTGTCAGATGCTAATGTGGTATCCTTGGCACAACCTGGTGAAGCTATCAATGAATTGAAATCTGGTCAAGTTGAAGGAGTGGTTCTTGAAAAAGCCATTGCACAAGGTTATGTAGACCAAAACAGTGACTTAGCTGTGTCAGACATTACGCTCAAGTCTGATTCAAAAGATGCCTATGCCGTCGCAATGCCTAAAGGAAGCGATAAGCTAAAAGCAAAGGTTAATAAGGTTATCGCTAAACTCAAAAAAGAAGGTAAGATTGACAGCTATGTTAAAGATGCCTATGCTCTTTCACTTAAGAGCTCTACTAAATAAGGGGTTATTATATGAAGAAATTTTGGTTTATCCTTACAGCTCTAGTCGCCACGTGCTTTCTAGTTGCTTGTAGCGGAAGTCAGGGAGTAAGTCCCAAAACGATTAAGGAAAAGAAGAAAATTGTCGTGGCAACAGAATCTGAATTTGCGCCTTTTGAGTTCAAATCATTGGTTAACGGCAAAGATACGCTGGTTGGAGCAGATATCGAGTTGGCCAAAGCTATCGGTGAAAAACTTGGTGTAAAGGTTGAATTTTCCGTGATGTCTTTTGATAATGTTCTTGCTAATGTGCAAAGTGGTAAAGCTGATATCGCCATTGCTGGGATTTCGGTGACAGACGAACGTAAGAAAGTTTATGATTTTTCAGATAGCTACTATACGTCAGAAAATGTAGTGATTGTCAAAAAAGACAAGGTAAATGACTACACAAGCACTGATAGTCTCGCAAAACAAACTGTCGGTACGCAAAAAGGGTCTGTCCAAGAAACCGTTGCTAAGAAACAAATCCCTAAGGCAAGTGTCGTATCACTAGCTTCGAATGGTGAAATGATTAACGAACTCAAGTCAGGACAGCTTCAAGCAGTTGTACTTGAGAAGGCCATTGCAGAAGGTTATATCGCTCAAAATGATGATTTAACCCTTGCCAACTTTAATCTCAAGTCAGATGGCACAGATGCTTATGCCGTCGCAACACGTAAAGGTTCGGATGACTTGCTTAAAGAAATCAATGCCGTCATCAAAGAGACTAAGGACTCTGGAAAATTTGACCAATGGTTAAAAGAAGCATCAACCTACAAACAAAGTAAGTAAATTTAAAACTTCTGAGCACCCGAAACGAGTCAATTTCAGGTGCTTTCATCAACGACGGAAAGTCTCGTTTGGTGTTGGCTTTGCTCACTCAAGGGGAGTCGCCAAAAATTCTTAAATCTAAATGGGGCAATACCCCATTTTTTATTGAATTCTCTGCTAAAAACAGTTATTATCAAAGTAGGTAAGTCTGTCAAAATAGACAAATGACATCGTATAGAGTGCTTAAGAAAAGCAAGGAGAAACTATGAAGCTACCACGTTTTGGTGTTGAAGAATGGCTTAATGTCCATGAAAAATCTGCCATATATGATATCGCAGGAGTTTCAATTAAGGCCCTCACAATGGAAGAATTATTTGACCTGTCAGGCCTTGATAAGGACGCCTTTTTTGCCCAACTACTAAAGAAAAAGATGGATTACGGCTGGATTGAGGGGTCACCAGAGTTCAAGACTCAAGTGGCTAGCTTATACAAGAACATGCCGGTTGATAATATCCTCCAAACCAATGGGGCTACAGGAGCGACGATGCTAGCTCTTTACGCTCTTATTGAGCCTGACGACCATGTCATTTCCATGTATCCGACCTATCAACAGCTCTATGACATTCCTAAGTCGCTAGGGGCAGACGTGGATCTCTGGGAGGTTGAAGAGGACAAGGGCTGGTTGCCTGATTTGGACCAACTCCGTCGTCTGATTCGCCCTAATACCAAGATGATCTGTATTAACAACGCCAACAATCCTACCGGTGCCCTTATGGACGCTGCTTACCTCGAGGAGCTGGTGGCTATCGCTAAAGAAGTAGACGCCTATATCTTCTCAGATGAGGTCTATCTCAGTTTTGACCAGCCTACGCCTTCTATTGTGGATTTGTATGAAAGGGGCATTGCCGTCAATAGTCTGTCAAAGACCTATTCCATTCCTGGTATTCGTGTGGGTTGGGTTGCTTCTAACACAGAGGTGGCGGACATTCTGCGTGACTACCGTGACTACACGATGATTTGTGCGGGTGTCTTTGATGATATGGTGGCTACCCTTGTCTTGGAAAATAAAGAAGCCATCCTAGAGCGTAATCGTCAGATTGTAGAGGAAAATCTAGCTCTTATGGATGAATGGATTGCTAAGGAACCTAAGGCGTCATGGATTAGACCTGCCAGTGTTTCCACATCTTTCGTCAAACTAGATGTGAATCGTCCTATCGAAGATTTTGCTTTGGAGCTTCTTCAGGACTATGGTGTTCTTGTGGTTCCAGGTAACCGTTTTGACAAGGAGTCTCATGTCCGCATCGGTTATTGCTGTGACAAGGAAGTTCTTCAAAAGGGCTTAGAAAAATTGTCGCAATTTCTTAATAAATGTTGACAATGCTACTAATTTTAAGTAAAATAACAAGCGAAAAATTATATTTATACAGGAGTTTCTTATGAAAATGAAAAAACTTTTCCTTGGGGCTATGGCTCTCCTTGCTACTGTGACTTTAGTAGCTTGTGGGTCAAAAAAGGATGCTTACTTATCCATTAAAGAAAATAAAAAACTTGTCGTGGCTGTCAGCCCAGACTATGCTCCATTTGAGTTCAAAACTTTGGTAGATGGTAAAGACCAAGTAGTTGGTTCAGATATCAAGTTGGCACAAGCTATCGCTGATGAACTCGGTGTTAAGCTTGAAGTTACAACAATGAGCTTTGACAATGTCCTTTCTAGCCTTCAATCAGGTAAGGCTGATCTTGCTATTTCAGGTATCTCAGTAACAGACGAACGTAAGAAAACCTTTGATTTCTCATATCCTTACTACGAAACACAAAATGCTATCATCGTTCGCAAAGATCAAGAGTCTACTTACTCAAGTCTTGATGCTTTCAAAGGTAAGAAAGTAGCAGTTCAAAAAGGTACCATTGAAGAAGGCCTTGCTAAGAAACAATTGAAAGATTCAACAGTCGTATCACTTACAGCAATGGGTGAGGCGATTAACGAGGTGAAATCTGGCCAAGTTGATGCTGTTGACCTTGAAAAACCAGTAGCAGAAGGTTACGTGGCACAAAATTCAGATTTGGCTTTGGCAAGCGTTGCCCTCAAAGTTGATGATGGCGATGCAAAAGCAGTCGCTATGGCTAAAGGCAACGAAAGATTGAAAGAAGTAGTCAACAAAGTCGTCAAGAAATTGAAAGCAGATGGTACTTACGACGAGTACATCAAGGATGCTTCTAAATACACAGCAGTTGAATAAATCAGTAGCTAGGGGAGATGCCTCCTCTAGTTTTTGTATAGGAAAAAACTTGGATAGTTTTAGTAGACTTAGAAGTCAACTGTAATAGCAAAAATTCCTAAACTTAAATATATTTCTTGACAGAAAAAGGCGAGTCTTGTATACTTGAATAGAACGTGTAAAATGTTACATTATCTTGAGGAGGTGAATTCAATGTCAAAAACAGTAGTACGTAAAAACGAATCACTTGACGACGCTCTTCGTCGTTTCAAACGTTCTGTGACTAAAGCTGGTACTCTTCAAGAGGCTCGTAAACGTGAACATTACGAAAAACCTTCTGTAAAACGTAAACGTAAATCAGAGGCAGCTCGCAAACGTAAAAAATTCTAATTAAGAATGAAATTAACAGAAAAAAACTTGAGAAGACTCAAGTTTTTTTCTTTTCATCGAATAAATAAGTCAGTTAGTAGTCCTGAGGTACAAAAAAATAAGACGTCTGAGATTTCAGACGTCTTGAGTTTCATATGTCTTTAGTTGAACAAATAAAGATTATTTGTTTGCAAGAAGATCGCGGATTTCAGCAAGCAATTCTTCTTGTGATGGACCTGCTGCTTCAGCAGCATCCTCAGCTTCTTTTTTGCTAAGAGCTGTTGCTTTGCTAGCAGCTTTAACAACGAAGAAGAGAGTAGTACCAACGATGATGAAGTTGATAACTGCGCTCAAGAAGCTACCGTATGCGATACCGTTCCATGACAATTTAGAGAGGTTTTCAACGTTAGCAGCCTTAACAACTGGGTTAAGGATAAGTGGAGTGATGATATCACTTACAAGTGAAGTGATGATAGCGTTGAAAGCAGCCCCCATAACAACAGCTACAGCAAGATCAAGGACGTTACCCTTGAACAAAAAGTCTTTAAGTTCTTTAATCATTTTGACAATGAATCCTTTCTTTTATTTACTTTTAATAGTTTATCTGATTTTGTAAATCTTGACAAGGTATTTGCTCATGAAAAATCAATTTTATTTTACTTTCATTTTTCATCGTGTTATAATTAGGGGTAATGCAATTATGGTAAGATAGGGGGCGATTAGATGGTGATTGATAAAGCTTTAATAGAAGATATTAAGAGCAGTACCAACATCGTCGACGTGATTGGCGAAGTTGTCAGTCTTAATCGTGCAGGTCGCAATTACCTGGGTCTCTGCCCCTTCCATAAGGAGAAAACCCCCTCATTTAATGTTATTGAGGACAGACAGTTTTACCATTGTTTTGGTTGTGGAAAGTCTGGGGATGTCTTCAAATTTTTAGAGGAATACCGTCAGATTTCTTTCCAAGAAAGTGTCAAGGTTCTGGCAGACCGCTTAGGTATTGCAGTTACGATAGACGCACCAAGACAGGCTCAGCAGCAGAATTCTCCTAATCAAGCCTTCTATGATCTTCATGAGGATGCGCTTAAGTTTTATCACGCTGTTCTGATGACGACCAAGATAGGAGAAGCAGCACGTGCCTACCTCTATGAGCGTGGTATGACTGACGATTTACTTAAGACCTTCCAGATTGGTCTAGCCCCTGACGAACCAGATTATCTCTATCAGTCTGTATCAAAAAAATATGATGAAGAGGTGCTGACAGAATCAGGTCTTTTTAATCTTTCTGAAAGTAATCGTCTTTTCGATACTTTTAAAAATCGAATCATGTTTCCGCTTAAAAATGAGTTTGGAAAGACTATCGGTTTTTCAGGGCGTGTTTGGACTAAGGACGATATTGAAAAAGGACAAGCCAAGTACAAAAATACAAGGGCTACCCGTATTTTCAATAAGTCTTATGAACTTTATCACCTCGATCAGGCTAAACCGGTGATTCAGAAGACCCATGAGGTCTATCTGATGGAGGGATTTATGGATGTCATTGCTGCCTATAGGGCTGGGCATGTTAATGCTGTGGCTTCTATGGGGACGGCGTTGACCCCTGAGCATGTTAATCGTCTTCGTAAGTTAACCAAGAAAATTGTTCTGACCTATGATGGTGATAAGGCTGGGCAAAATGCAATCGCCAAGTCTCTTGAGCTTTTATCGGATTTTCAAGTCGATATTGTTAAAATTCCAGACAATATGGACCCTGATGAATATCTACAGAAAACATCCGAAGAGGCTTTGGGGAAACTTTTGGTCGAGTCCCGCATTTCAGATGTGGAATTTTGGATTGGGCAGCTAAAACCTGCTAATGTAGACAATCTTCAAGCAGAGATTGCCTATGTTGAGCAGATTGCTAAGATTATTGCCAAGTCACCTTCTGTGACGGCACAAAATTCCTACATTTCTAAGGTGGCTGACCTTTTGCCAGACTTTGATTTTTTTCAAGTCGAGCAAGCGGTCAATAATGAACGGTTGACCATGAGGAATCAGCAGACGGCTCAATTATCGGCTGCTAGTAATAGTGCTTATGAGTCTTCAGCGTCAGGATTCAGAGGAACGGTCAAACTACCTTCTACACCTAAGATTACAGGTCTTCGTCGGGCGGAAAATCAACTCTTCCATCGTATGCTTAATCATCCTATGATTTTGAATGACTATCGCATGAGAGAGGAGTTTTTCTTCCAAACACCTGAGTTAGAGGAGCTTTATCATATTCTGAAACAAGATGGTCAGATTGATACCGTAGCTTTGTCTCTACTTTCTCAAGAGGTGCAAACAGCCTATTATCAGGTTTTAGAGGAGATTTTACCACCTGAAACTAGTCTTGAAGAAGTTCAGGCTATCGAAGAGCGTAGAAATCATTTTTTGAGGGAACAGGACTTTCGTAAGCAAAGTAAACAAATAAGAGAATCAAGTAACCACGGTGATGTGGATGCAGCGGTGGAAGCCCTGCAGATGCTCATCGCCCAAAAACGAGATATGGAGTAACACATGGCAAAGAAAAAACAAAATACAGCATTTAACGTTCAAGTCGCTGATTTCATTCGTAACCACAAAAAAGCTGGTACAGCAATTGATGATGAAGTCACAGAAAAACTAGTTATCCCATTTGTTCTTGATGCTGATGGGATTGATGACCTTTTGGAACGTTTGACAGACGGTGGTATCTCTATCACTGATAAGGACGGAAATCCTTCATCTAAATATGTTGTTGAAGCCCCAAAACCAGAAGAGTTGACAGACGAGGAGCTTCTTGGTTCAAACTCAGCTAAGGTCAATGACCCTGTTCGTATGTACCTCAAAGAGATTGGGGTAGTGCCTCTCTTGAGTAACGAAGAGGAAAAAGAATTGGCTATCGCTGTTGAAAATGGTGACTTGGAAGCTAAACAACGTTTGGCAGAAGCCAACCTTCGTTTGGTAGTCTCAATCGCTAAACGTTATGTGGGACGTGGTATGCAGTTCTTGGACTTGATTCAAGAAGGTAACATGGGGCTTATGAAAGCCGTTGATAAATTTGACTACTCTAAAGGTTTCAAATTCTCAACTTATGCGACATGGTGGATCCGTCAAGCAATCACTCGTGCTATCGCAGACCAAGCACGTACCATCCGTATCCCAGTTCACATGGTTGAAACTATTAATAAATTGGTGCGTGAGCAACGTAACCTCTTGCAAGAGTTGGGACAAGATCCAACTCCTGAGCAAATCGCTGAACGTATGGATATGACTCCAGATAAGGTTCGTGAAATCCTTAAGATTGCTCAAGAGCCAGTTTCTCTAGAAACACCTATCGGTGAAGAAGATGATAGCCATTTGGGTGACTTTATCGAGGATGAAGTTATCGAAAATCCAGTAGATTACACAACTCGTGTGGTTCTTCGTGAACAATTGGACGAAGTGCTTGATACCCTTACAGACCGTGAAGAAAATGTTCTTCGTCTCCGTTTCGGTCTTGATGATGGCAAGATGCGTACTTTGGAAGATGTTGGTAAAGTCTTCAACGTCACTCGTGAACGTATTCGTCAGATTGAAGCTAAAGCCCTTCGTAAATTGCGCCACCCAAGCCGTAGTAAACAACTTAAAGACTTTATTGAAGACTAAGATAGTAAATGGAAGGGGCCTGATTATTAGGCCCTGATTTTGGAGGAAAAGCTATGTCTGAAGTAAAATACACTGAAGCAGAAATTGAAAAAATCAAGGATCGTATCTTGGAAGCCTTAGAAATGGTTATTGACCCTGAGTTGGGGATTGATATTGTCAACCTTGGCCTTATTTACGATATCCGTTTCCAGCAAGATGGCTATACTGAAATCGATATGACCTTGACGACTATGGGCTGTCCTTTGGCAGATCTTTTGACAGACCAAATTTATGACGCTATGAAAGAAGTGCCTGAAGTCACTAAGACTGAGGTCAAGTTAGTCTGGACACCAGCATGGACTATCGAAAAGATGAGCCGCTATGCCCGTATCGCCCTAGGTATTCGTTAGGAGAAGGCTTATGAAAACACTGGCTATCGTTGTTCCTTGTTATAACGAGGAAGAGACCATCCATCCTTTTTTAGAGGCTTGTCAGGCAGTTGAACGACAAATGGCCAATCAGTTGACTTTCAACTATTATTTTGTCAATGACGGTTCAAAAGATCGCACCTTAGAGGTTTTGAGAGAGGTTTCAAAACAATTTGAGAATGTCCACTATCTCTCTTTCTCTCGTAATTTCGGGAAGGAAGCAGGCTTACTTGCTGGACTTGAGGCAGCCCAAGGCGACTACGTCACAGTGATGGACGCCGATCTTCAGGATCCACCTGAACTTCTTATCGAGATGTATGCCAAAATACAAGAAGGTTACGACGTTGTCGGGACACGACGTGCAGACCGCAAGGGTGAGCCACCTATTCGTTCACTCTTTGCTAAGGTCTTCTATTGGTTGATTAATAAAGTTTCTGACACAGAAATGGTAGACGGGGCACGTGATTTCCGTTTGATGACGCGTCAGGTTGTTGACGCCATCCTTGAGCTTAAGGAAGTGAATCGCTTTTCAAAAGGGCTCTTTTCTTGGGTCGGCTTTGATGTGGCCTACGTCTCTTATGAAAATCGTGAACGTGTGGCAGGAGAAACCTCATGGTCTTTCTGGAGCCTATTGAGCTATTCACTTGATGGCTTTATCAACTTCTCCGAAGTACCGTTGAAGCTTGCCACATGGGCAGGAACCTTCTCATTCTTAATCTCTTTGGTTGGAATTGTCTTTGTCGTTATCCGAAAACTAACTATAGGTGGGAGTGTTGCAGGCTGGGCAAGCCTTGTCTCAATCATCCTCTTTATCGGAGGAATCCAACTCTTAGCCTTGGGAATCATCGGGAACTACATCTCAAAGATTTTCCTAGAAACCAAGAAACGACCGGTTTATATTGTTAAGGAAAAAGGGTGAAGGAATGAGTGGAGAGTTTTTAGGAGTGTTTCATAACTTAAAGGATTATATCAAGAGAAATAAATTTGTTTTATCTCTTATCTTAGGTGTTTATCTTTTAGTTAACATAAACATCAGCTTAGCTGAGTATCCGTACATTGATGATATAGGCCGTCAAATTCTGGGTTATACAGGATTTTCTGAACATTACTCTAGATATTTGAGTGAATTCTCAGCACGTCTTATTCAAGGTGGTGCTCATTTAACGGATCCTGGGCTGACTACAAATATTATCACAGCCTTCATATTAACATTTGCAAGCACGATATTATTGTTTGTACTGTTTCCATCGAAAAAGGTTACTCCAGTTTTAGCCCTAGCTTCAACTGTAATTGGAATAAATCCTTGGTTTTTAGAGCCTTTGAGCTTTAGGTTTGACAACCCATTTATGTCACTAAGTATTTTAGTGTCAATACTTCCTTTTATCTTCTGGGAGTCTAGAAAATTATTTAGCGTATGTTCAGTTGTATGTATTTATCTTATGTGTAATTCATACCAAGCATCATCGGGAATATATATTCTAATGACGCTCACACTGCTCTTTTTAGAGGTAGTTTACAGCGGTAAATTGAATATAAAGAGTTTAATCTGTTCAGTTTTATCCTATGTTGGGGGCATGGCTTTATATAAAATACAAATTACTATCAAGCCACCAATTTTTGCTGATCAAGGAAAAATACCAAGTTTATTACATCTTCCTAGTATTATGCTTGCGAATGCTAAAGGTTATCTGAAAAATATTTATCTTCAAAGCTCGAAAGTTTGGATTCTTTTATTCCTAGTAATACTTATCTTATTAGTGTTTAATATAGTTAGTAGCAGTAGGCAAAAGAAAATTGTAGCGTTAGCTTTTACGTTTGCTTGGTTAGGTTTAGGAAGTATTTTGAGTTATGGAAGTTACTTAATACTTTCAGAACAATTTTATTTGTTGAGACCCAGATATGAATATGGATTGGGAATCTTTGCGTCCATTGTGTTAGTTATTTCTTTAGGAATAACTAATCGAAACCAGATTATTAATATTTTAAAATCTGTATTTTCTAGTTTACTTATCTTTTATTTCCTTGCTTTTTCATTTATTTATGTAAGCAATTTAAAACAACAAAATAATACACTTGAAGTACAAAGTGCTATGCTAGGAAATAGTTTGAACAAGTATCTGAATGATAACAATAATGTGGTCAATATTAATCGTTTTGTTGCTAATTCCCCTATTTATGAAAATGCGACCTTGGTCTATCCAATGATTAGTAGTTTAATTATGCCTAATACTAATGTTTCGTGGGATATGACTATGAGATTTAATGCAATCACAAAATTAAATGTTGATTTTAGACCATTTGATGCAACTACAGTAAATTCAGAGTATAAACAATTAGAAACAACCAAAATGTATAATGTTTATACCAAAGATAATGAACTTTTTGTCGTGATGAAATGATAAATTATATTTTATGAAAGCAGATTTTTTCTGCTTTTTTTGATAAAATTAAAGTGCTATTAATGAAAATTACAAGGAGAAAAATATGATTCTAGTAACAGGTGCAAATGGGCAACTCGGAACTGAGCTTCGTCACCTTCTTGACGAACGTAACGAAGAATATGTAGCAGTAGATGTGGCAGAAATGGACATCACAGATGCTGCCAAAGTAGATGAAGTTTTTGCGGAAGTAAAACCAACCTTGGTTTATCACTGTGCTGCTTACACAGCTGTTGATGCTGCTGAAGATGAAGGTAAAGAGCTTGACTATGCTATCAACGTGACAGGTACTGAAAATGTCGCTAAGGCTGCTGAAAAACATGGTGCAACGCTAGTTTATATTTCAACAGACTACGTTTTCGATGGTGAAAAACCAGTCGGTCAAGAGTGGGAAGTTGATGACAAACCAGATCCACAGACAGAGTACGGTCGTACAAAACGTATGGGTGAAGAGTTAGTTGAAAAACATGTTTCAAGCTACTACATTATCCGTACAGCTTGGGTGTTCGGTAACTATGGTAAGAACTTTGTCTTCACCATGCAAAATCTTGCCAAGACTCATAAGACACTTACAGTTGTTAATGACCAACATGGTCGTCCAACTTGGACACGTACTTTGGCAGAATTTATGACTTATTTGGCTGAAAACCGTAAGGAATATGGTTACTATCACTTGTCAAATGATGCAGCAGAAGATACAACTTGGTATGACTTTGCGGTTGAAATCCTTAAAGATACTGATGTTGAAGTGAAACCTGTTGATTCAAGCCAATTCCCAGCTAAAGCTAAACGTCCACTTAACTCAACAATGAGTTTGGCTAAGGCTAAGGCTACAGGGTTTGTCATCCCAACATGGCAAGATGCTTTGAAAGAGTTTTACAAACAAGAAGTGAAATAAGAATACTTAATGAGCTTTTTAAGTTAAAAGAGAGAACGTGTGTCATGCTGTTCTCTCTTTTTTCATTGAGAATATGATATAATTAATGGAATATAGTTATCGAAAGAGAGTGAAATAATTGAAAAAAGTAACTGCCCAAAAGGTATTTTTCTGGAATATTTTAGGAAGTATGTCTTCAGCTGCTGTTTCAGTTATACTTCTTTTTATTGTTACACGTGCTTTAAATAGTGCTTCAGCGGATACCTATAGTTTTGCCTATGCGATTGCGAATCTCTTTGTTATTGTAGCAAGTTTTCAAGTTAGAGATTTCCAAGCAACAGATATAAGAGAGAAGTATTCTTTTGATACTTATTTCGTAACAAGGATTATTTCAAACGTTGCAATGGTTCTTCTTTTAGTGACGTATTTAATTTTTAATACTAATACTCACTCAAATATAGGGATAATTTTTTGGGTATCTTTTTTCCGTGTTAGTGAAGCTTTATCGGATGTTTTTCAAGGATTATTTCAACAGAAGGAACGTTTGGATATTGCCGGGAAATCACTGTTTTTGAGAAATACTATTTCAACAATTGTATTTGCTTTAACTCTAGTCATCTCAAAAAATCTATTGTGGTCCGTGATTTCACAAACTATTAGTTCATTTGTTTTTATTGCTCTATTCGATTACCCTCATTCAAAGTTCTTCCATCGCTTAAATCTTATGAGTGTTAAGCCGAGTAATATTATCAATGTATTGAAAGATTGCTTACCTTTATTTATTAATGCTTTTTTGTTGGTCTCAATTTATAATCAGCCTAAGTATGCTTTGAATGATATTTTTAATCAAGGTTTGATTGGAAATGGTGTTCAGCGAGATTTTAGTATTTTATTTACACCAATTTTTGCAATGAATCTTATGATTGTATTTCTTAGACCGATGATTACGCAACTTGCAGTCTTTTTAGAAGAAAAGAAGATTTCTCATTTTGTCACTTACAAGAATAATCTCTTCAAGATTTTATTTGGAACTTGTACATTAATATTTCTAATTGGTGCTTTTATAGCCATTCCAGCTTTGGATATTGTATATGGGACTAACCTTAAACAGTATCAGACTAGTTTTGTTGTTTTGTTGCTTGGAGGAATTGCAAGTACTTTTTCAACTGTATGTGATAACATTTTGACAATATTTAGGAAACAACATTTTTTAGTTATTTCCTTTATTGTAGGCTATATTGTGTCAATCTTAACTGCCAAGCCTCTAGTGTCGAAATTTGAAATTTTTGGAGCCTCATTATCATTTCTTTGTGCGATGATAGCATGGCTACTTGCTTCTCTAGTAATTTATTTTGTAACAAATCCATATACAATCTTTAGAAGGAAAAAATAATTGACATGAAATTTTCTATCATTATTCCAGCATATAATGTGGCAGATTATTTAGAAAACTGTGTAGAGAGTATTCTTAAACAAACATATGATAATTATGAAGTCATAATTGTAAATGATGGTTCAACAGATGAGACAGGTAAAATAGCTGATGATTTGTCATTACAATTTAAACAAATTAATGTAATTCACCAATCTAATGGAGGTGCTTCAAAAGCTCGTAATACAGGGATGAAAGAAGTTGTTGGTGATTATATTTTATTTTTAGATGGTGATGATTTTTGGAGTGATATCTACTTTTTAGATCAGGTTGCTAGTGAACTAAATAAGCAACTAGTAGATGTTGTTATTTTTGGTTATAGTTATTACTATGATAATGAAATTAAAGAGATTCCAGTTTCTCGTTTAAACGACTTAATCGAAGCTACTAATTTTGGATTATTCAATGGTCCTAATTGGAATAAATGTATTTCTAAGGAATTAATTAATAAAGAGTTAAGTTTTCCTGAAGATTTAGTCTCTGAAGATAGTTTGTACTGTTCATCAATAATGAAGATGATGGAAAGTTTTTCTGTAATTAATAGCACTCAGTATATGTATCGTCAGAACAGAGTTGGAAGTTTAACAAATGTAGTGAAAGAAAGAAATGTATTAGATACTCTTAAGGGAATTAGTAGAGGTTTATCTGATGAAAAGTCATTATCTGAAGTTAAACGTAAAGCCCTAAACACCTATTTTACAATTTCTTATATTTCAATTCTTCCTTACGCTAGGCCATATTTATTTAACCAAGAAATACGTGATTTGTTAATTCAATATAAGTATTTGTTGAGAAATTCAAGTCATATAAACAACAAATCATTTAAAATGACAGGTATCTTTGCTTCGATTTTGGGAATTAATATCTCAACAAGGTTATTTTCTCACCTTCTGAAATTTTATAAAAAATAATAGATAGAAAGTATAATATGTCTAATCCAACCGTTTCAGTCGTAATTCCTGTATATAACGCACAAGAGGGAATTAAACAATGCCTGGATTCTCTTCTAAATCAATCATTTACAGATTTTGAGATTATTCTGTTAAATGATGGCTCTACAGATAATAGTTTAGAAGTTATTAAAAAGTATGCAGCTGATAATGATTTTATCCGAGTAATTGATAAAGAAAACGAGGGAGTTGCTAAAACCAGAAATAAGGGTATACAACTTGCTAATGGAAAGTACATTGTATTTATCGATAATGACGATTTTGTTGATTCAGATTATTTAGAGCGTTTTTATAATGAAATAGATCAAGAACAACTAGATATTGTTCTTGGTGGTTATAAGCGTGTTAATCAGGAAATAAAGACGCTTTTTAAACAAGATTTAACACAATCTGAATGGTCTAAGTATATAGTCGTTGCACCTTGGGCACGTATTTATCGAACTTCGTTTTTAACAGATAATAATATTCAGTTCTTTGATTATCCAATAGGTGAAGATGTTATCTTCACTTTGACTGCTTACAATCTAACAGAAAGAATTAAAATAATTGATTATAATGGCTATAATTGGTTTTTTAATGAGAAGAGTATATCAAACACATCTCAAAGAGGGTTTAATCCGAATATAGATATTGTGTATTTCTTGAGTCACTTGCTTCAAGTTGCTGGTGATTCAAAATATATTCGCTATTTTATTAAACGATATTACATATGGTACTTACTCTTTTCTGGAAGAGCAGCTTCAAGTTCATCGTTTATGGATCAATATAGAAGAATTAAGCAATGGATTTCTAAAGAAAATCTTGATTCAAATTTAACACCATTATCATCTGAGATAACTGGAGAAAGAATTCAAACAGTTATTTCTGTAATGGCTTTTAGAACTTTGGAACGCTTAAGATTAGTTTCACTGTTTTCGATATTTTACTGTAAAGGAAAGGAGAAGTAGTTGAGAGTTTTAATGATAATTCCTGCCTACAATGAGGAGGAAAGTATTTTTGACACGGTAACGAGTATCTTGAATTACCGCAAGAAAGTTGATTTTGATTTGGACTATGTTGTTATCAATGATGGATCAACAGATAAGACAAAACAAATTCTGGAAGATAATCATTTTAATGCGGTTAATCTCGTGATGAATCTTGGAATTGGCGGTGCAGTTCAAACAGGATATAAATATGCACTAGAGCATGACTATGATGTAGCAGTTCAATTTGATGGCGATGGCCAGCATGATATTGAATCCTTGTCAGATTTGCTAGAACCAATTCGAAAAAATGAAGCAGACCTAGTTATTGGTTCTCGCTTTGTTGGTGATGTTAAGTCTGAATTTCAAACAACTTTTATGAGGCGCTTCGGAATTAGTGTTATTTCCAACCTTATCAAATGGACAACTGGACAAAGAGTTTTAGATACAACTTCGGGGTACCGTTTGGCTGATAAAGATGTTATTAAACAGTTCGCTAAGCGTTATCCAATCAAGTATCCAGAACCAGAAACTATTGTTCATATTTTGAAACGTAAATATCGAGTTGTTGAACGACCAGCAAATATGTTTGAACGTACTGGTGGTGTTTCTTCCATTACGCCAATTAAATCGATTCGATATATGCTTGAAGTGTGTTCGTCGATTGTTATTGCAGCCTTTATGAGGGAGAGTGAATAATGTCAGTTTTATCTATTGTGATGTTGGTAGCTTCCATCTTTTTCCTTTATCTAGTCATTAGAAATATCAATAAGAACAATATCTTATTTGAACAGGCCTTCATGTGGATTGTCATCAGTCTGGTAATGATTGTTATTTCGATTTTTGATGTTATTCCAGTTTATTTTGCAGGATTACTTGGATTTGAACTGACTTCGAATTTTTTGCTGTCGCTTGCTATCTTTTTCTTGTTGGTCATCGCTTTCCTACAAACCATGACTTTATCGAAACAAAAAGAGCAGATTAAACATTTAGTTCAGGAATTATCTATTCTAAAAAGTCATGTAGAAGAGAAAGAGGAAAAGAATGAATGATAATCATACTTGGGTAATTTGCGCTTATGGAGAAAGTGATTATCTTGAAGCCTGTATTCAATCTTTGAAAAATCAAACTCTTTATTCTCAAATTATCTGTTATAGTTCAACGCCACTTGATTCGATTAAGGAACTTTGCCAGCGTTATGATATCCCATTTTATACTAAACAAGGTGGGGGGATTGGTAAGGATTGGAATAATGCCATTTCTTTTGTAGGAACAAAATATGCTACTATCGCCCATCAGGACGACTACTATGAGCCAAGATATGCAGAAAAAGTATTGGCCAAGATGGAAAAAACTAGTGATGTTCTAATCGGATATTCTGATTATTTTGAAGAAAAAAATGGTCTTAAGATCCCTGCAAATACAAACCTCAAGATTAAAACCTTGATGCTAAAAACAATGAATCTTTTTCCTAGTAGTCATTTTTGGCGTAACCGCGTAATGGCCTTTGGTAATCCAATTTGTTGTCCAGCTGTCACCTATAACCTTGAAAAATTGAAGAATTTCTATTTTGATGAGGGAATGAAGGTCAGCCTTGATTGGTATGCTTGGTATAAGATTAGTGAATACGAGGGACGTTTTGTTTATGTGTCAGATAAGCTAATGTGTCACCGAATTCATGAGGAATCTGAGACTTCTAAGACTATTGCTGATAATACTCGTAGTAAAGAAGATTTGTATATGTACCAACTCTTTTGGCCAAAATGGATAGCAAATATTCTTATGAAACAGTATGTAAAAAGTCAGAAGACGAATGGGTAACTATAGTTGTTATTACGAGAGTGAGAGAATGAAAAGTAAAAGCAGATTTTATTATTACATCATAGTTGTTTCTATACTGTATGGTTTTCAGTATTATATTAATAACAAAATCACACCTGTGGGAGATCAGACAGCATTCTTAAATTATGCAAGGGAATTTCACTATAATTACCTTGAATTTGGAATTAATCGTTATCTTACTTGGAGTAGCCGGTTACTGATTGAATCTGCAACATTATTCTTTTCAGTACATGATAAGTTATTTATATTAGCGTCTATTATTGCAAGTTTCTTTTTGCTTTTGCCTAGTAAGAAACTTAGTCCTAATTTACCTTGGATACCTGGACTCTTCATTTTTATTTTTTTACCAGCAAGTGAATTTTTAAGCGCAGGTTCTATTCCTACATATATTAATTATGTATTTCCAGCATCATTTCTTTTGTTCTCTCTGTATTATCGTTACTCAGATAAGTGGTGGGTTCAATGTATAGCGTTCTTATCTTTTGTTTTTGCTATTATGAATGAGCAGTTAGCAGTCTATGCTTTTTTATGGATTGTTTTCGAATTAATAAGAGATTGGAAAGTTATTACATTTAGGTATAGAAATATATTGTATGGGTTGGTTTCATTGACAGGAATTCTCTCTGCAAAATTCTCTCCTGGAAACACATTGAGGTTTGAAAAAAATGTGGAATCTTGGTTTCCAAATTTTGTCCACTTGAACCCACTCCAAAAAATAGGGTTAGGAATTTTGGAAACTGGAGATGGTATATTTTCAGTATCTTTCGAGTTTATTTTTGTATTTTTGATAGTTTTAGTAGTTTTGTCGTTTTATAAAAAGAATTTTATTTCACTGATTCTGGCATCTTTTACCCTATTTGCTATTTTAAGTCAGAAGTTTGAGTGGAGAAATATTTTATTTACACTTTCTAGTGTTAGTAAAGTTGCTAGAGAGAGTGGCACCTTTGAATACAATGTTGTATATTTTGGAGCGGTGATTTATAATATCGTTTTATTTATGATGGTGATGTATTCTCTATGGGCTCTTTCTAAAGTTTCAGATAGGTTATGGATTGTATACTTATTCGGGATAGGTTTAATTGGGCGTTTGCTGATTTCATTTTCACCTACGCTTTATGCTTCAAGCACCAGAACGTATTTACCTATAATGCTTAGTCTATTTATTATTACTTGTTATTTTTTGAATGATGTTTATATTCATTTTAAACGGTCCAAAGTTATCAAGTAAAAGCAGAGTTATTCTGCTTTTTTCTTTGCCTGTAGTAAGGGGATTTTTTCTTCAAACTATAGTATAATTAAAGCGGTATACACTTTCAAAATAAGATACTCTTTCTTTGAAAGATTGGATTTAATAGTTATTATTATTTACTAATTTATATTTTCTTACAAAAAATGGATGGAAAAATGACTAATTTAATATCAGTAGTTGTAACATGTTACAACCATGAAAAATATATTGAACAATGTTTACGAAGTATCTTTAAACAAACTTATCGAAATATTGAGTTGATTATTCTTGATGATGGTTCGACAGATTATTCCCTAGAGATTATTCAGGAAGTTCTGAAAGAGTCACCTTTCGTGACGTCATTTGAGTCTCATGAGAATATTGGTGTTGTGAGAACAAGGAATAAGGGACTTAATCTTTTAAATGGGGACTATTTTTTATTTGTAGATAGTGATGATTTTTTGGATGAAACTTATGTACAAGAATTATATGAATGTGCGATCAATCATCAAGCAGATATAGTGTATTGTGATTTATTCAATTTTGAAAAAAATGAAGTTTATCTAAAAGCTCAGGAATTTGAATTACATAGCTTATTGGTATCGAACTATATTTCAAATTGTTCTTTAATAAACAAAGCCATATTAAAGGGTACCTATTATGATGAAAAACTTTCAGGGAAAAAACTGGAGGACTATGATTTTTTCTTGAACCTTATTATCAATAATGGTGCGAAGGCTGTTTACCAACCTAATACAAAATTGAATTATCGTGTTTTTGAAAAAGATTCGATTTCAAAAAGAAATTCCGTACGCTACCATTATGAAATCTATCTTGAAGTTCTCGAGAAGTATCTCGATAAGTTACCACATGAAATCTATCAAGCTGTTTGCGAAAACTTAATGATTTTGGAGAGTCGTATAGATGATTTGATAAATCATCACGATAATGTGACAGACTATGTTAATCGCTTGAAAAAAGAACGTGATCAACTTGAACGAAGAAAGTATACGCAATCTAAGCAATTGAAAGATGTCCATAAAGAGATGGAGCTTATCCGAAGTTCACTGTCATATCGTTTAGGTAATGCCCTTATCACACCTATAAAGACAGCAGGAGTAATTGCTAAGAATCCAAAAGCTATTAAAAATTATTTGAGAGCTTTAAAAGTCAAAGTGATACAGCTACGTCGTCGAATGACACCACTTAAGGTTCGCCAGTTACGACGTCTCAGAAATAGTCAACGTTCTGCCTTGTCGTATAATGGTAAGAAAGCGTTGGTTTATGTCATTTTTGAGTCTGAAGCTCGTCTTCAAGAATACAAATTTCGTTTCTTGCAAGCCTTGGCTCCATTGGTAGATGATGTTATTGTAGTTGTCAATGGACAGCTTCACGATGATGATATTAATACCCTTGAGACCTATGGTAGGGTTTTAACTCGTGATAACAAGGGATATGATACTGCGGCCTTTAGAGAAGGAATATTTGCCTTTGGTAAAGATAAGCTTAAAGATTACGACCAGCTCCTCTTGGTGAATGATACTAACATTGGTCCGATGAGAGATTTGTCTCAAGTATTCCAGGAAATGGCTGACAAGCAGCTAGATTTCTGGGGAATTTCTTTTGGAGAAGAGCAAGAAGATGTTACTAAGGAGAATCCTTATGGCTACATTCCTAAGCATCTTCAATCTTATTTCCTAGTTATTGAAAAGCTCATGCTAAACGATGATGACTTTTATGAGTACTGGACACACTTGACGGATACAGATTCTCGTGATAAAGCTATTGGTCGACATGAGACACGTTTTACCAAGCATTTTGCTGATTTAGGTTATCGTTATGATGCGGTTGTGCAAGAATACGAAGATTCTGCCATGTATATCCATCCGCTTAAGATGCTCAAAGCAGGTAGTCCTTTGGTGAAATACACGGCTCTGAAAAATTATGATGAAGACCAGTTCTTGTGGCAAGGTCTGGATCGTGATTCAGAAGTCCCTGACTTGTTAGAGTTTGTCGCAGAAGAAACAGACTACCCAGTGTCGATTCTGGAAGATATTGTAAATAAATTTAAGGCGGTTCCACGTGATCAATATATTCTATTGATTGATGGAGTTGAAAATATTATTCCGCAATGTACCCGTTATCGTGTCTTAAACAAGGCAGAACAATTACGTAAGCATGGTTTTGCAGTCAAAGTTGTTAACCTATCTGATTTCCAACTATCGATGGCTCAAAACGCTAGTCACATCATTATCTACCGTTCACCAATCTCACCTGAACTTTTGCGTCTCTGTCATTTAGCTAAGGAATATGGAAAACCTGTCTTCTTTGATATTGATGATTTAGTCTTTGATACGGTTTATACAGACCAATTGAGTTATACGCAAGGGCTTAATTCGGTTGAAAAAGGAAACTATGATGCAGGTGTTCGAAATTATGGTTATATGCTAGAAAACTGTGATGGTGCCATTACTTCGACTAACCAGTTGCAGGAGGAGCTGTTTAAGTATCAAAGTAAGGTTTTACTTAATCGAAACTTGGCTTCTGATGACTTAATCGCTATTAGTAGTCAATACATCAAAGATTACTCTCAAACATCCGATATTGTTAAGATTGGTTATTTCTCTGGTTCCATTAGTCATAATGAGAATTTTGAATTGATTAAACCAGCTATTAAAGAATTGCTTACAAAATATAGCAATGTCCAATTACATATTGTCGGGATTTTGGATATTCCGCAAGATATGAAGCCCTTTGAAAATCAAATTGTAACTCACGATTATGTGGATTGGGACAAACTACCTGCCTTGATTAGTGAAGTTGATATTAACCTAGCACCGCTTGTGGATTCTATATTTAACCGTGCGAAGTCGGAGATTAAGTGGATTGAAGCTGCCTTGGTGAAGGTACCTACAGTAGCAAGTA
Organism: Streptococcus sp. 22.1; assembly: GCF_016648645.1. Classification (NCBI taxonomy): domain Bacteria; kingdom Bacillati; phylum Bacillota; class Bacilli; order Lactobacillales; family Streptococcaceae; genus Streptococcus; species Streptococcus sp. 22.1. The sequence goes on from NZ_JACLQK010000008.1 coordinate 87,820, forward strand.
AGATAGGAGCTTTTTCAGATGCAGTTGTTGATGGTGAAACAGGATTGTTAGCTACCGATGAAGAGTGGTTTGACAAGCTTGAAGCATTGGTTTTATCTCCAGAATTAAGACAGAAAATTGCAGATGCTGCTTATCGGGCTGTTCTTGAAAACTGTACCTTAAGCAAGAAAGATGATATGGTGACTTATTTTGAACAGAATTAAACAAATAAAAGTTGAAAATTTATTTTTCATCTTAGCGACGATTTTTATTTTCTCATTTATGTTTGTATTTCCAATTAATCGTGTGCCAGATGAAACAAACCACGCGCGTATGACTTGGGAGACCTTCCATAAACCAACCGAGACATCGTTTAAATGGATGGATGAGATTCCAAGTAATGATAAGGTTAAGTTAGCGGAATATAAACAGATTTTTGCTCAAAAGATTGATATGAGTAAAGAACCTTTTCAATTTGGTGTGAGTTTAAAAACAATCTCCTTTATTCCACAGCTGATAGGGATGACGATTGGAAGTTGGATTAGTCCCACAGTTGGAATGATTATCTATATGGGGCGTATCTTTAATGCACTGGCCTATATACTAGGAATTTACTTTTTAATACGTTATTTCAAGTATGGGAAAACAGCCCTAATGTTTATTTCGCTGCTACCAATTATGGTTCAGCAAGCTTCATCACTTTCTTATGATGTGATGAACTATTTGGAAGTGATGTTAGCTCTTGGTTTTATCACTAATCTTGCCTATTCTAAACGTTTTACCAATCGTAATATTATCCAGGTGATAGGTCTAGCAATATTGCTTCTAGCAACCAAGCCAAATAATGTTTTATTGTTGGGATTGATTCCATTTGTACCGCTAGAGTTTGAAGGTGTTCTTGCTTTTCTAAATCGTCCAGTGCAAGCTATTAAGACCTTTATTTCAAAATATAAAGTAGTCTTCTACCTTCTCTTTGTAGTAGGTGTCGTGGTGATTCTGCAATTCTTAATGAAGAATCAGGGCGGTCTACGTAATTATGGCGAGGTTTTGCGTAATACACTCTTTAATCCTGAGTTGAATGACAATTTGAATGGTATTTTGTCGCTTGGTATGTTCGGTTATCTTGGTAACCTTACTTTGCAAATGCCACTTTGGTTAATATTTATTGATATCGTTGTTCTTGCTATTTTATTCCTATCAAGTAAGAAGGATTTCTTTACAAAAGACTTTGCTAATGCATCCTGGATTCTCTTCCTACTAGAGGTTCTAGCTGCTGTTACAGTAATGTATATGCAGTGGACACCAGTTGTTCTTGGTCAGGGAGCTAATATATCTGTTGGTGCTCAAGGTCGTTACTTCACGCCATTTATCATTCTTTTGTTGCCACTAGTCGCCAACACAGCTAAGATTGATTTATCTCGACAGAAAAAATTGAAGATAGCAACCCTGACTTTAATTGCTAATTTCTTGGTCGCTATGTATTTGATTCTTTTCCATTACTGGGGGGTATTTGCATAATTTATGACTAAAACAATTTTATTTATTTCTCCGACAGGGACTCTGGATAATGGTGCCGAAATTTCGATAGTCAATCTTATGAAATTTCTTGTGGAAAAAGGTTATCGTGTGTTAAACGTTTTCCCTAATTACAAGGTGCCATCTCAAGAGGAGTATCAAGCAGAACTTCAGAAAGCAGGAATTGAGACCTATGGTCTTTCGGCTGTCAAATGGTGGTGGGAAGAAGCACCAGGTGGTTCACCGGGTAATCATTTTTTGCGAGTGAAATCTTATAATAAGAATGTCAAAGATATTCGAAATATTATTGTGGAAAACACGGTAGACCTTGTTATTAGTAATACAGTCAATGTGTTTCAAGGTGCACTTGCTGCAACTTTTGAGAAGGTCAAACATTTTTGGTTGATTCATGAATTTCCTGAGGGAGAATTTGGTTACTATAAAGAAAAACTTGACTTTATAGACAAGTTTTCTGATGAGATTTTTGCTGTAACAGGAGCGTTGACAGAGGATTTACAAAAGTATTTTCCAAATAGGAAGATTTATTCCTTTGCACCTTATACTCAAATTGAACCTAAAGAAGGGCTGGGAACTGAATCCAACGACCACCATCGTATCGTTTCAGTTGGTCGCTTGACTCAGAGAAAGAATCAGCTTGAGTTGATTAAAGCTTTTCAAATGCTTAATCTAGCAGGCACTGAACTTGTATTTTTAGGTGCATGGGATGAGGATTATAAACAACTCTGTGATGATTATATTGTAGAGCATAATTTGAAAAATGTTTCATTTATGGGATATTTAGATGATCCTTGGTCAGAGATTACTGATAAGGATTTAGCTGTTTTCCCGTCGAGTATGGAGACGTTTGGTCTGGTTTATGTAGAGTCTGTTTTAAATGGTATTCCAACGATTTTATCAGATAATGCGGGACATAAATCAGCCTTCGAGTATATGAATGAGCAAGGTCATATCTACCCTTTGGGTGACTTGGATACCTTAACTAGCATGATTTCAGAGGTCCTTGGTGGATTTGACCAAGAGAAACTTGAAGCAGTAAAAGCTGTTCCAAGTTTAAAAGAGAGATACTCTCTAGAGAGTGTCTATGCTAATATTACTGAAAAACTTGAGGACGATGAATTGTGTCATAAAAAAGTAAATCAGAAAGATATCGATTTTTTAAACAACCGAAAAGCACTAACGAAGAGTGTGAAATCTGCTGTAAAAAAGTTATTTCAGCTTAAAAAGATGAATTAAGGTAAAATCTCGTTATCTATGATTAAGAATGAAAAGGCCATTTTGTTCTGACCCCAAAAAGTTAGACAAATAATTTAAGCAAAGGATTTAGTTCTGTATTGTACAGGACTGAGTCCTTT
>NZ_JACLQK010000009.1:0-88688 GCF_016648645.1 Streptococcus sp. 22.1
GTTAAAAGTTTCGCTTTATCTATAAAAGCCAGTTATGACTATACTGCTTCGAAAATGAAAGATATAATAACCTTGACAGAAAATGTTGTAAATTATCTAGAAAATAGAGCTTTCGCAAAACAAGATAAAATAGAGTTTACGGTGGGTTCAGGTGAAAAAATAAATAAAAATGAACTGGTATTCTTTTGTTTAATTGAACAAGTGTATGTTATTTGAAAAATATTGGGGCATTGACAACATTGTGTCACGTTATTTGACAAGAAAAAGATAATTTGTTATAATCAAGTTTACAGAAATATATAGACAGACATACTAGAGAGAAATGGAAGATGTTTAAGTTTAAAGCTTAGACTATAAGTTAACGAAAAGATTTAAGTTTTTACCTCCCTATTTCTTATGGTGTGGTCTGTCTATTATTTTTTATTCGTGATAGGTGTATTTTTTCAGTAAACACTGGAGGAATATATTATGAAGAATAAAAAAAATTCGTTCTGGAAGTATTTGGTTATCTTATTCTGTAATGTTTTGAAAATATTGGAGTCGTATAGTACTCCTGAAATAGGTTCAAATTTAGCGGAAGTACTGAAAAAAATCAGTCAGGACGTCAAAGAAATTTGCCTCTCTTATATTCAAACTCAAAAAGAGAATAGAACACAGATAATTAAAAATAAAGATTCAAAACCCATTTATCCACCCCCCATATTGTGGCGTGATAAATGTAAGCGAAAGCCAAACAAAAATAAGACAAAAAGAAAACGACGCAAGACTTACAAAAAGCGTCGTTAACAAATATTTATCAATACACCTATCACATCCGAATCATCTAAATATTGCAGTATTTAGATGATTTTTTATTTTATCAATTTCTTGAAAAATAAAATTGTAAATAAGTGGCAAAGAACTATTTTTATATAATATATAAAAATCCAAGTTATTTTAAATAAAATAACTATGATAGTATACCACACCCACGACACTGAGTCAACACTTTTATAGATTTGTATACGTTTTCAGTATATCGAAAAGTACTAATAATAGCAAATAAAATGTGGCTTTATTTAAAAATATTTCTCTTTTTTATTATTCTCTGAATTTTCTATAATTTATATACCTTGCTACAATAGTAAAGAAAGGAGAAATTTTGACAAATCATCACAAGAACAATTTAGAAAATATAAAAACCATAGCCATCGGATACGCCCGTGTTAGCTCAACAGATAATCGACAAGAATTAGGTCTATCTGTTCAAACTGAAGCTCTCAAATTCTGCGATAAGCTCTATATCGAAAAAGATTCAGGCGGAAATCAGGAGCGACAACAACTTGACAAAGCGTTAAAATTAGCCAAGAATTATGCTAAACAAGGGGTTGAAACAAATTTTGTCGTATATAAATTGGATAGACTTACCAGAAAGATGTTTCACCTCTCTGCTATTATTGAAGATTTAACCAAACATGGTATTCATCTTCAATCTATTCATGAAAATATTGAAACAGACTCTTTAACTGGGAAATTCTTTTGCTTGATGCTGGGTTATGTGGCAGAATGGGAGCTTCAAGCAATTTCTGAACGTACTAAAGACGGACTGCGTAAAGCGAAAGAAAAAGGTGTGAAGCTTGGCAATAAAGGGCTGTCTAAAGTTACCGAAAAACAAATAATCGAGCAATACCTACGAAACGAATTGCCTGTGCGCAAGATTGCGAATCAGCTGAATATTTCTACCGCAACTATTTATAATGTACTAAAGCGCAATGGTATTCAAATAAATAGAAAAAATCATCTATAATTGATTGACAAATCCTTAGAAAAATAGTAAATTTAACCTATCAACAGTTTTAGTAAACGGTCGTCAACTAAAACAATGAAAAATCAAAAAATGCCAACCTGACAGAGCCTATAAACCTTGTCAAATCAGCATTTTAAATATTTTTATTGGTAACTTTGATTGTTTTAATAAACGACCGTTCGCTAAAACAAACTCACACCTATTGTAGCAGGTATTTTTGAGTAAAAATAAAATAAGGAGGTTTTTCGTATTAAGATAAATACGATTTTTAATGTGCTACAAATGCTTAGAGGTTTTGTTAAGGAGAAAATATGGCTTTTTTGATATTGGTAATTGCGATTGTAGGTGGATTTTTTTGGTTTAAAATACAATCAAATGAGTCTGCTACAAAGGAATACAACGAAAAATTGGAACTAGCTAGAAGAGTGCTAGAAACAGCCCAAAATATCCGTTATGAACTTTTAGCTGACCTCAATGAAATTGGAGGAAAACTAGGTTCCGCAAATCGTGATGAATACAAGCAACTTTTTCGAGAAAAAGAAGATACCGAAAGATTTGTAAGAAGATTAGAAGTGGTCATACCAAACCTAGAGGAAGCTTTACGATGGAAAACGGAAGTCGAAGGGGGGCGTGAGAAAATAGAAATGGCTCTTTTAGATTTATCAACACAGAGTGGGCTAACTTTGGAAGAATGGGCGAAAAACTTTGGACTTAAAATATAAAACAAGGAGGAATCGTAATGGGAAACCCTAATGAATGGTATTGTGCTTGTGAACGAGCTTTAAGCGGTAATAAATGCGATTGGTGTAAAGAAGCTATTTACCACAATCTTTCTTACCATAACTGCAATTATGGAACTTGTCAAAAGAAATCTGGATGGTAATCATTATGATTAAACAAGTTAAAAAAATTCTTACAGCAACTATTGAATGCCCAACCTGCGGGCGAAAAACAAGCGACCGACCAGAACGGTGTTGTAACTGTGGTAATAAACTATAGGAGGACAAATATGACTGAAAGATGCACAAAATGTAACGAAGTTTTATGGTTTTATGCAGCAGATTATGCACGTGGTAAAGTTATAAAAGTTTGTAAAAATCCTAAATGTACAATGTATAATTTTCAAATATCCTTTAGTGAACGATAGTTGAATACATAAAAAAGACGGCTCATTTGAACCGTCTTTTAGCTTACATATAAGATGCGTGAACTCAGATTATTTTTAGAGTGCTGAGTGTCAGGCTGTCTGATTCCGAGCTTTATTTGATATATGGCGCTAAAAATTGTAAGAGTAACAACATTGAAACCGCAATGCTATTGTTAATGATATGGGCCATGATACAGTACTCTAACTTTTGAAACTTACGATATGCTATTCCAAGGGCAAGACCCATACCTGCATATACAATCCAAACACCGATACTATTCGGCATATGAACAAGGCCAAAAAGTAAACTACTAACAATCAAGCCAACAATAGAATATGGATTAAAGACGCGTCCCATGAGGAGCCCGCGAAAAACCAGCTCTTCCACAATCGGTGCCATAATTACCGTAAACGTTATGAGGAGGAAGGGATTCATATGGGCATTTTCTATGGCTGCCTGATTGGTGCTATTACTAACACCTTCCATCATCATGACCATAGAACCAATCCTAGTAACGATATAAATACCTAGGTAGGTCAAGCCAATCATACCCCAGGCCTTCAGGGAAGAAAGGGCCTTAAAGCCTTCGAAAAGCCCAAGACGTTTTCCTAAGAAAAGAGCTCCTGCGCTCATAAGAAGCAAGACAAAAATTAAGAGACAGACCAGCCTTATATCTTTGACACCTAAATAGATGGTTGGAACTTGATCAATAATTAGTATTAGGAAAGCTAGTAAAAAATAAAGAAAGCGTTTGAGAATTGACCCTTTGTTCATGAGAATCCACCTCTTTTCATCATTTATTTGTATCTTTATTATAATACAACAAAACTTACTTGACAAGACAAAAAGAGAACGAGAGGTGAATTTTTCAAGATAATATAGGCTCTTATCCTATTTTAGATAGGATGAGACGAATAAGAGCAAATCCCAATACTAAGCCATAGAGCAAGACTGATAAGACTGTAACATATGGCAACTGAATATTGACAAAGGCATATAGAGCAATCAAAGCAAAGATAAGCAAAAACTCTAAAATCAGAGTTGCAACTGCTGTCGCCATTAAAATCTGTTTATTTCGCTCATCATAGGCAGCAATATACATCTGGTGAAGACGTTTAGGATGAGTAAGCGTCGCAAAATAATAGATTGACAAGACATAAACCCCAATGGTAAGTCCTAAAACTAAGCCTAGAGCATAATCACTAAGACTGTTAGAGCGAATAATAAACAATCCCAAAACACCCAAAGACAAAAGAGAACAGGCTACTCGTGTAATGTATTTCTTAAACTCATCCTCTGTTTTTCTCTTTCCTACTAACATTTTTATTAACATATCTTAACACTCCCTTTATTATCCTTTATAAGAGCAATATAACTTTTTTCACTGACAACTTTAAACACTTATTCACCTTAAACGAAAAGACTGAGTAGTACACTTATGCTATTGTTTAAGATATGAACACCCATACTGTACTCGATACGCTTAGTCTTATAATATGTTATCGCAAGACCAGCTGACATAACACCATAGATGACAATTGTCTGAAGCGTAAATGCTGAGTGACCAGCCATAAAGAGAAGACTGGAAATAACAAGACCCGTCTTAAAGTATTTTCCAAAGAGCACCTTGGCTAAGAGTCCCCTAAAAATGATTTCTTCCATAATAGGAACGATAAAACCTACTACTGCAAACTTAAGATAGGTTGGTACGTGAATAAATATCTTATTTAAAGCATCTTGATTTTCCATAGTCGCATTGTGTGTTAACTGACCAACAAAATACCCTAGAAGATCACCTAGGAAAAAGATGACGAGATTAAGAGAAGCAATCGCAACGAGACGTCTCCAATTAATCTCTTTAAGCGATAAGAGTTTAAATCTATAAGCAATCACGATAAAAATAGCCAAACTCCCTAATGCCCAAATACCGTAACCTATTTGCTCCACAAGTGAAAACTTACCATCCTGAGTAAGTAGCGGGAAAGCACCTAATAGTGTTAAATCTAAGATTAGTAGAGTGAGCGCTAAAACAATAACACCAATTTTCTTCATTACCTGTTTAAACATATCTTTTCTCCTTAATCTTCCTCAAAAATAAAGACTTCTTCAATAGTCTTTCCAAAATACCTAGCAATTTTAAAAGCTAGTTCCAACGACGCATTATAGCGACCTTTTTCGAGTGAAATGATGGTCTGTCTCGTGACCCCCATCTCATCTGCTAAGTCTGCCTGACTAATCTTATTAGCCTTACGAAGTTCCTGAATTTTTGTTTCCATGTGGTACCTCAACTTTATCGTTTATTCTCAAATAGTTAAACTCCTTACTTTTCTTTGTTAAGTTTACTTTACATATATAGTATAGTTCACTTTACATTTTTTGTAAAGTCTCTTTTACATTTTTTATAAAGTTTTCTTTACTTATTGAATTACACATTTATAAACATAGGCGAATGATTCTGTCAGAGCATTCAAAAAAGCTGGCCAATCACTCAGCCAACTTTTCTGGTCTTATCAAATTTTTGATAACTTATTTAGTTTTAAGGCGCTCAACATCACGCGCAATCACCAACTCTTCATCTGTTGGGATAACAAATACTTTAACAGCTGACTCTGCTGTTGTAATGTCGCCTACATGTCCAAAGACATTCTTTTCAGGATCCACTTCAATACCAAACCAAGTGAGACCATCCAAGACTGAAGCACGAACTTCTGCAGAGTTTTCACCAATACCTGCTGTAAAGACGATAGCATCCGCTCCGTTCAACACACCGAAGTATTGAGCAATGTATTTACGCAAACGATCCACATAAAGATTATAGGCCAAGGCACATTTTTCATCGCCAGCATTCTTACCAGCAATGATATCACGCATATCACTTGATTTTTCAGAAATACCAAGGAGACCTGATTCCTTATTAAAGACGTGACGGATACGCTCTGCATCTGCCATTTCAGGCTCACGGTCGATAACAAATGGAATAATCGCAGGGTCAAGATCCCCAGTACGTGTTCCCATCATAACGCCACCAAGTGGTGTCAACCCCATTGACGTGTCTACTGATTTACCACCAGCAACGGCAGTAATTGAAACACCATTTCCCACATGGGCTGTGATAATCTTAGTTTCTTCAATTGGCTTACCTAACAACTTAGCTGCTTCTTGAGAAACATATTGGTGGCTAGTTCCGTGTGCTCCATACTTACGGACTTGGTAGTCTGTATAGTAACGATTAGGCACTGGATAACGGTAGGCCACTTCCGGCATAGATGTATGGAAGGCTGTATCAAAAACAGCAACACTGGTAATATCTGGGAGGAGCTCCTTAAAGGCCCGAATCCCTGAAGCTGCACCTGGATTGTGCAAAGGTGCTAAGGCTGACAATTCTTCAATCTTAGCCAAGGCATCTTCATCCACCAAGCTTGATTCTTTGAAATATTCTCCACCAGCAACCACACGGTGACCAACACCTGTAATTTCATCATAACTCTTGATAATATCAAAACGAATCAAATCATCAAGCAAGATTTTTACTGCCTGAACATGGTCAGCAATATCTAGGGTTTGCGATTCTGAACGGTCATCAAATTTTACTGTTGAAACAGAATCCTTCAAGCCGATACGTTCAATCAACCCCTTAGCAAGAACAACTTCATCTGGCATCTCATATAGTTGCCATTTCAAGCTTGAGCTTCCTGCATTAATTGCTATTGTTTTTGTCATAAGCCACCTCTTTGTAAAACGCTTTCAATAATATAGTCCTATTCTAACATGTTTTGCTAGAAAATGGAATTATCTGATTTCCATTTTTGGAAATTATCTGTAAAATCCTTGAGGATCTCTGGGTTTTGCAAATCGCTAAGTGGATAAACGAAGGTCTCTGGAGCATTTTCAGTTTGTTTTTTAAGCACGAAGATAGACTTCATGCTATGTTTATTGCCAAAAGCTGCTTCTGGAAGAGTGATAACGGCAATAATATCAGCATATCCTGATAGCCATTTCTTAAGCAAGTCACTTTGTGGGCTTGTCAAAAGATTAGTTGGTGCCAAAAGAATAGCAATACCATCTTTCTTCAGGTACTTGAGTGATTGCTCCATGAGAAGGTGATGGGCATAGGTGTGTTCACCAGTTGCTGCAACCTTGAAACGACTCGCAATCTCATCATTTGGGTAATACCCAACAGGTAGGTCACTGATAATAACATCACTCTCTTTGAGAATGTGTGGTCGAACAGCATCTTCTTGGATGTAAACTGCACTTGAATTCACCACATCAGCAATACTAGCTGACAAATCGATAAGGAGATCGTCAACCTCCATTCCCATATAATTAAGGGTTTTCTGACTATTATTTAGAAGAGTTTCAGCCAAGTTTCCTGTCCCTGAACCAATCTCCAAAATATCTAATTGGTCGTCCTTGGTCAAACCTTCGAGTAGGTAAAGAATGATAAATCCAATAGCATCTGGTGTAAATTGGTGATTGGCTTGTAAAGCTTCCAATTGCCCTAGTTTGATAAACAAGAACTGAAAAGCACGACGCCACTCCTCTTTACTTAGATCAAGAGCACGTAATTTCTCGTTGTTTTTGATGATGACTTCATTAGCTACCTCAGCCCCCAAATAATAGGAATTTTGCTCAATAAGTGCATCGTAAGCATGGGTTCCAAGATCATTTTCAATGGTTTGGACATTTTCTAACAATAGCTCAAAAGCTGTCTCAATTGCTTCAAAATTCATGATTTCCTCCGTCCTTCTATCATATCAAAAAGGGAAGAGAATTTCTATTTCTGCTCCTGTTTCTTCATATAACGATAGGTCTTGATTTGGCCTTTACTGGCAACTCTAACAATCACTTGTTTGTCCTTAACCTCATAAGTCGTAGTTCCCTGAGAAAAACTAAAAGCACCAGCTTCCTTGTCCGCCAAGTCCATGGTCATTTCTGCCATGAGATGACTTTGACTGGAAGTCATTTGCGCTTGGTTTTGTCTAGAGCTAGCAACCACCCGCTCCAGATAAACATGAAGAAGAAGTGTGAAAATGCCAGCCATAAAAAGAGCGTAGAGGAGAACGCCTCCCCTAACCTGTTTTTTCAAAAGCATAAACAAAACTCCTTTGTAGCCCATTTTTAAGAGTCACTTGGATAGTGACTATCTGGTTATTTTGACTAATCGTACTAGATTTTACATTGAAAAGCATTGGTTGGTAGCCTCGACCGTCAGCATTTGTTTTTCGAAAATCAGTAGCACTTGAAAGTCCAAAAGCCAGGTCTTGATTATCCTGCTTAACATAGAGTTTGTTCCCTTCTACCTTTACAAACTGACAACCTTCTAACTCTGCCTCCATTTGTTGAACAAATAGAAGCCAGTCTTGGTTTTCTTGTTGCTTGACCTGCTTAACATTGCTCACCAATACTGTGGTCAGACCTTGATAAACTTGAATTGAACCAGCAATCACCAACAAGGCTACTAGACATTCCAAGAGGGTAAAGGCGCGGACCTTACTATTTAGAGACATGAATAATCTCCTTTCCTGATTCATAAACCGCGATACCTTGCTTGCTACGTTTTACTGTCACTGTGATACCATTTAAGGTCAACTGATCCTGTTTGGTCTGAACTGCCATGGTTGCCACACTCAAAACCTCCTGTTGGTGGAGATTCCTAGCCATTAACCTACGATTGGTATTGATTTGATCTAATATAAGACCACTGACAAGCACTAAGACAGCCATTGCTACCAGGCTTTCGATAAGAATATAGCCTCTAAGAGACCGTCTTTTTATATTTACCACTGCCCATGTTAAGCTGATAGGTCACCACCTCCTTATCACTTGAAAAACGAATCTTGGTGAGGCTCGAGTTGCCTCCTTTGGCATCAAACATTAGCGTCTGCCCCTTATCAAGATGAATACTTTTAGGAATCACCAGACTGGATTTTCCGTTACTGATTTTATCCTTGGTCAACTGCAATTCAACATTGGCCCCTTCTGCCGCTGCCAAGCGCTGACTATCTCGGTATAGGTACTCAAAGCGCAGATAAAAAAGGTTAGTTTCAACCTGTTGAAAAATACCTGTCACTGAGCCTGACAAACTCAGAGTGAGAAAGGCAACCACTGCTAGTGTCACCAGACTCTCCAACAAGGTGAAGGCTCTAATTGGCCACTGAGCGGCTTTCGCCACCATGTTTCGCATAGTAATCATTGTATGAATCTGCCTGTTTTTGCGTGATTTGACCTTCTGAAACAAGAGCTGCTAAGCTAGCTGTCTTGTTATTCTTCATTTCATAAAGTTCTGCTTGAGAATCCACGACCTTGACCACAGCCGCATTTCCAGTCTCTTTAACAGAATCCTTCTGCTTACTCAAGTTAGGAACAAAAAGCAAGAGGAGAATACTGATAATGAGAAGCACGACTAGCATTTCAATTAACGTAAAAGCTCGTAGTTTAACGGCATTCAATTTTTTAAACATCATTTTCATGATATCATTCCTTCCATATTTTGATACATTGGTAATAGCATGGCTGCATAGATCATTACAATCACGACAGCAACAATAACAAAAATGAGGGGTTGCACAAAGGTTGTTGCCTTATTAAGACGGTTAAAGAAAGCCTGCCAAACCTCTTCAGCATAGACTTCTAACTCATAGCCCAACCTAGCATTAGCCTCTCCATAAGCAATAATCAAGGATAGTTCCTTAGTGAAAAAAGGGTGAGTAGCAATACGGTCAGGAAAACTCTGTCCTAGCATCAAGGCCTCTTCTAAATCAGCCCCCAGCTCACGAAAGAGCTTGGACTTTTGCTCTTGCATAAGAGAAACCAAGTCTAACAGGTCAATGCCTTGTCCTAAGAGATTTCCCCATTCCCTAGCATAATAGGCGGTCGTATATAGCCTGACAGTTTGGCCTATGAAAGGGATTTTTGCCATTCGTCGATAAAAGACAAGGGCTGGCTGGTGTTTGACCCATAGATAAAGAATTAAGCTTAATACAAGAAGTCCACACAAACCCACAAAGAAGAGCTGGGGAAAGATTTGAACCAACTGTACAGCCCAATTATCCTTACCATCACCCTCTAACAGTTGAGGCAAAAGATAATTTTTAAGTCCTAACATAATCAGAATCAGGAAACCCAGGAGTAGGATAGGGTAGGTCGCTACCTCCATGAGTTTCTTACGAACCTTGGTCATGCGAAGCATGTAGGTTTCAATCTTGGTTAAACTCCCTAGAAGATTACCGTGCTTATCAGCAAGGGCAATCTGAGTAACAATATTGTCCGAAAAACCCACTGACGCAAACATCTGGTCTAGCCTGTCGCCTCGCATTAAGCTTGCTTTCATAAGAGATAATGACGATTCTTTCAACAAGTGACTTCGCTCCAAAAAGGCTACGATTTCAGTTAAAGTAAACCCTGCCTTTAGAAGTTGTTTGAAAAGCTGGATAACCTTGACTTGCTGATTAATCTTTAATTTTTTCCCCTTGGATATCCCCTTCAGTGAGATATCCTTGTTGAACCAAGCCTTCCAACTGTTGGTTCCAGCTGGTTGACGAATGGCTTTGGAAATTTTCACTGGCAAAATCAATCACACCTCCTCCCTTAATCAAACGCATATAGGCAATCCCTTGAAGAGCATTATCCAACTCAGACTTATCTACACCAAGGTCCAGAAGACGCTCATAAACACCTGCCACACTCTTTGCGTGAATAGTTGAAAGAACAGTCACTCCTGTCAGACTAGCTCTAATAACCGCTCGAGCAGTCTCCTTATCTCGAATTTCTCCAATAATCAAAACATCCGGGCGGTGACGTAGTGATAGCTTAATCAAATTATCATAGGTCATGTCAATTGCCTGATTTACCTGGAGTTGCAAGACATTATCCTGTTTAATTTCCACAGGATCTTCAATCGAAATCACCTGCTGTCCCTTAAAACGCTCCTGAACCAATTCATGCATAAGCGTAGTCTTTCCAGAACCTACGGGACCTGCAAAGAGATACAAGCCACGATAATCCAAAGCATCCATAATCGGCTGGATTCCTTGATTCCAATACACCAATTCTCGACGTTCGGAATGTAGAACACGAATAACTAAACTTTCTAAGCCGCGATAATCCCCAACGGTTGATAAACGCAGAGAAACCCTTTGACCATCACCACAATCATAGTCACAGGAACCTAGTTGACTCCTACGCTTCTCACCCACCATCATTCCCGCCACAAATTTAAAGTGACCAATAAGACTAGCCATGAAATCAGGCCGATATACATCAATTAATCTCCTCTCCTGGCCAACTCGCATATAGAGCTCGTAATTATCCTGACGTGGAATGACATAGATGTCTTGAGCCCCACAACTATCAGCATTTTTGATCATTTCCTTAGCAAATTCTGTTACCATAAGGACCTCCTCATAGACCTATTCGTAAAAAGTTTAAGAAAATGAAAAGAAGCCCGAAAAAATTCGAGCTTCTGCATTGTTTAACGTTTAATTTTACAGTGGGCATGATTTGGAAGGTCATTTCGCTTTTCATATCCCGGACGGTATTTTTCCTCAGGAATTTCCTGCCAATCATCCAAAAGAGCAATCGATTGATAGACCTGCAGATATTCGTCACACTCCTCACACCAGTGTTTATCCTCTTGGTCCCAAAAAGCAGTCATGACACTACTACGGCTGATATAACTTGGCAAGGTTTCTTCCATGGCAAACCAAAGTTTTTTATAGTACTTGAGGGCATCATAAAAATTTTCAAATTCCTTAGTACTGATGATATCTTCTTGCCAGCCTTCTAAGAACCACCACGGTTCCAAATCCCCTTTCATTTCAACTACTTGGTACATTTTTCTTTCTCACTTCATCTTTGGTGTTCCTATTATACAAAATTTTCTGGAAAAGATAAAAAAAATGGTTTTATATTTATCAAAAATTGAAGAAATTCTAGTCATATAAATACGAAAAGAACTCACAATTCATTGTGAGTTCTTTTGATTTCGTTTTAGTCTTCAGATGATTCCACAATTGCTTCATCAACAGCAATGTTTTCAATAACTTCAACTTCGTTAACTGAAAGTGGTTCAATGTTACGGTAACGAGCCATACCTGTACCAGCAGGAATAGTCTTACCAATGATAACATTTTCTTTAAGACCAAGGAGATGGTCTTTCTTACCACGGATAGCTGCATCTGTAAGCACACGTGTTGTTTCTTGGAAGGAAGCCGCTGACAAGAATGAATTTGTTTCAAGTGAGGCTTTCGTAATACCAAGAAGGACTGGACGAGATGTTGCAGGAACACCACCAGAGATAACAATATCCTTGTTAGCATCTGTGAAGTCAGAAATGTCCATAAGTGTACCTGGAAGGAGATCTGTATCACCTGGATCCATAACACGTACTTTACGAAGCATTTGACGAACCATTACTTCGACGTGTTTGTCACCGATTTCTACCCCTTGGCTACGGTAAACTTTTTGTACTTCTGCAAGAAGATAAGTTTCAACTGACAAGGTATCACGCACTTCAAGGAGACGTTTAGGTTGGATTGACCCTTCTGTCAAGGCTGCACCACGGTGTACTTCGTCACCCACTTCAACTTTCATACGAGCTGTAAATGGAACAACGTATTCACCCATTCCAGTCTTACCTTGAACGAAGACTTTCTTAGTACGTGTTGCGGCATCTTCTTCGATTTCAATAACAGTACCTTTAACTTCAGTGATAACCGCTTCCCCTTTAGGGTTACGTGCTTCAAAGATTTCCTGAATACGTGGAAGACCCTGTGTGATATCGGTGTTTGAGGCTACCCCACCGGTGTGGAAGGTACGCATAGTAAGCTGTGTACCAGGTTCCCCGATAGATTGAGCGGCGATAGTACCAACTGCTTCACCAACTTCAACCGCATCACCTGTTGCCAAGTTGATACCGTAACAGTGACGGCAGACACCGTGACGTGTGTTACATGTAAAGACTGAACGGATAGTTACTTCTTCAACACCAGCATTGACAATAGCAGCAGCCATGTCTTCAGTAATCAAAGTATCTGGACCTACGATTACTTCACCTGTTGTAGGATTCTTAACTGATTTCTTAGTGTAACGACCTTGAAGACGTTCTTCAAGTGTTTCCGTAACTTCTTTACCGTCAGTAATCGCACGGATGAGAAGACCACGGTCTGTTCCACAGTCATCTTCACGGATGATAACATCTTGGGCAACGTCAACCAAACGACGAGTAAGGTAACCTGAGTCGGCTGTCTTAAGGGCCGTATCGGTCATACCTTTACGCGCACCGTGAGTAGAGAAGAACATTTCCAAAACGCTCAAACCTTCACGGAAGTTTGAAAGGATAGGCAATTCCATGATACGTCCGTTAGGAGCAGCCATCAAACCACGCATACCGGCAAGTTGAGAGAAGTTAGAGATGTTACCACGAGCTCCTGAGTCCATCATCATAACGATTGGGTTCTTAGGATCTTGTGTCTCAATCAGACGTTTTTCAAGTGCTTCTTTCGCTTCACGCCATGTTGTTGTAACAGCAACATAACGGTCATCATCTGTCATCAAACCACGACGGAAGGCCTTGTTAATTTCTTCAACACGGTGGTGAGCAGCATCAATAATTTCTTGTTTGTTATCGATAACTGGGATATCGGCGATACCCACTGTCAAACCAGCAAGTGTTGAGTGGTAGTAACCAAGGTCTTTCAAACGGTCAAGGAAGGCTGATGTTTCAGTCGTACGAAGACGTTTGAAGGTTTCAGCGATGATGTTACCAAGATTTTTCTTCTTGAATGGCGCATTAATTTCCAAACTATCAATAACTGTTTGGATATCTTGACCTGGTTCAAGGAAGTACTTATCTGGTGTACTATCTGTCAAGTTCTCATTTGTTGTTTCTTGAAGATATGGAATTTCTGCTGGAATGATTGAGTTAAAGAGAATCTTACCAACAGTTGTAACCAAAATCTTGTGAAGTTGGTTTTCTTTCCAAGGTTTATCAGGCATGCTGTCTACTGCGATACCGACACGGCTATGCAAGTGAACATAACCATTACGATAAGCCATAACTGCCTCATCAATATCCTTGAAGACCATACCTTCACCCTCACGGCCGTCTTCTTCCATAGTCAAGTAGTAGTTACCAAGAACCATATCCTGAGATGGCGTTACGACCGGTTTACCGTCTTTAGGGTTAAGGATGTGTTCAGCCGCAAGAAGGAGCAAACGTGCTTCAGCTTGAGCTTCTTCAGACAATGGAACGTGGATGGCCATTTGGTCACCGTCAAAGTCGGCATTGTAGGCCTCACATACCAATGGGTGAAGACGAAGGGCCTTACCATCAATCAAGACAGGTTCGAAGGCCTGGATACCCAAACGGTGGAGGGTAGGTGCGCGGTTAAGAAGTACTGGGTGTTCCTTGATAACATCTTCAAGAATATCCCAAATACGTTCATCACCACGTTCAACCATACGTTTAGCGGCTTTCACGTTACCTGCGTATTCACGCGCAACGATTTCACGCATCACAAATGGTTTGAAAAGTTCGATGGCCATCAAACGTGGCACACCACATTGGTACATTTTAAGTGTTGGACCAACGGCGATAACGGAACGTCCAGAGAAGTCAACACGTTTACCAAGCAAGTTTTGGCGGAAACGACCTTGTTTACCTTTAAGCATGTGGCTCAAAGATTTAAGTGGACGACTACCTGGTCCAGTGATTGGACGACCACGACGACCGTTGTCGATCAAAGCGTCAACCGCTTCTTGGAGCATCCGTTTTTCGTTTTGCACGATGATACCTGGGGCATTCAATTCAAGCAAACGAGCCAAACGATTGTTACGGTTGATAACACGACGATAAAGATCGTTCAAGTCAGATGCCGCAAAACGTCCACCATCCAATTGAACCATTGGACGAAGGTCTGGTGGCAATACTGGCAAGATGTTAAGCACCATCCATTCTGGTTTGTTACCAGACTTGTAGAAGGCATCAAGAACGTCCAAACGACGAACAGCTTTAACACGTTTTTGACCAGTTGCTGTTTTCAACTCTTCTTTGAGTTCAGCAATTTCAGCTTCCAAATCTACTTGTTTCAAGAGATCTTGGATAGCTTCGGCACCCATTTTAGCGACAAATGAACCATGTCCATACTCTTGCAATTTTTCACGATATTCACGTTCTGTCAAGAGAGATTTTGGTTCAAGTGGTGTTTCCTTTGGATCAATAACCACGTAAGCTGCGAAGTAAATAACTTCTTCAAGCGCACGAGGACTCATGTCCAAAGTCAATCCCATACGAGAAGGGATTCCCTTGAAGTACCAGATGTGTGATACTGGTGCTTTCAACTCGATGTGACCCATACGTTCACGACGAACCTTAGCACGTGTTACTTCAACACCACAGCGGTCACAAACGATACCTTTATAACGGATACGTTTGTATTTCCCACACGCACATTCCCAGTCTTTGGTAGGACCAAAGATCACTTCGTCGAAGAGACCTTCGCGTTCTGGTTTGAGCGTACGGTAGTTGATTGTTTCAGGTTTCTTAACTTCACCATAAGACCATGAACGGACCTTAGTTGGTGAAGCTAGTGTGATTTGCATACTTTTAAATCGATTTACGTCAACCACTAGTATTACCTTTCTTTTGTTCTATTGACAATAGCAGCGCTATTCTCACCTTTATCAGCTACCTTAGCAGAGAGAGTGAGCTCCCTCTCTAAAGCTTATTTTATTCTGTTTTATCTGAAGCTTCTTCTTTAGCTTTTTCTAATTCAGCAGCTTCTTTAGCTTGTTGTACACGTGCTTTTTCAAGATCATCAACGTGCATGACATCATCGTCTTCACCTTCATCAAGATCACGTAATTCAACTTCGTAGTCATCCTCATCAAGGACACGCATATCAAGACCAAGTGATTGCAATTCTTTAACAAGTACTCGGAATGATTCTGGTACACCTGGTTTTGGAATTGGTTTACCTTTAGTGATAGCTTCATAGGCTTTCAAACGTCCGTTAACGTCATCTGACTTGTAAGTCAAGATTTCTTGAAGGATATTTGATGCACCATAAGCTTCAAGGGCCCAAACCTCCATCTCACCGAAACGTTGTCCACCAAATTGTGCTTTACCACCAAGAGGTTGTTGGGTAACAAGTGAGTAAGGACCTACTGAACGAGCGTGAAGTTTATCATCAACCATGTGGTGAAGTTTGATCATGTACATGACACCAACTGACACACGGTTATCAAATGGTTCACCTGTACGTCCATCGTAAAGGATTGTCTTAGCATCACTATCCATACCTGCTTCACGAACAGTATCCCAGAGATCTTCTGAGCTTGCTCCATCAAAGACTGGTGTTGCGATGTGGATACCCAAGTTACGTGCAGCCATACCAAGGTGAAGTTCCATAACCTGACCGATGTTCATACGTGATGGCACCCCAAGTGGGTTCAACATGATATCAACTGGTGTACCGTCTGGAAGGTAAGGCATGTCTTCAACCGGAACAATACGAGAAACAACCCCTTTGTTACCGTGACGACCGGCCATCTTATCTCCGACCTTGATCTTACGTTTTTGAGCGATGTAAACACGAACAAGCATGTTAACACCTGATTGCAATTCATCACCGTTTGCACGTGTGAAGATTTTAACATCACGAACGACACCATCACCACCGTGAGGTACACGGAGTGACGTATCACGTACTTCACGAGATTTATCACCAAAGATAGCGTGGAGAAGACGTTCTTCAGCAGAAAGGTCTTTTTCACCCTTGGGTGTTACCTTACCAACAAGAATGTCACCTTCTTTAACCTCAGCACCGATACGGATAATACCCATTTCGTCAAGGTCTTTGAGGGCTTCTTCACCAACGTTTGGCAATTCACGTGTGATTTCTTCAGGCCCAAGCTTTGTATCGCGTGTTTCTGATTCGAATTCTTCCAAGTGAACAGATGTATAAACGTCATCTTTCACAAGACGCTCACTCATGATAACGGCATCCTCGAAGTTGTAACCTTCCCATGTCATGTATGCGACGATAGGGTTTTGACCGAGGGCCATTTCTCCACCTTCCATAGATGGACCATCAGCGATAAAGTCACCTTTTTCAACAATATCGCCAACCTTAACCAAAGTACGTTGGTTATAGGCAGTACCTGAGTTTGAACGACGGAATTTTTGAATAGTATAAACATCAAGAGAACCATCTTCACGACGAACTTCAACTTTATCAGCATCAGAGTAGACAACTTTACCGTCGTGTTGGGCGATAACTGCAGCTCCTGAATCGTGGGCAGCTTGATATTCCATACCAGTACCAACATAAGGTGCTTTAGGATCAATCAAAGGCACAGCCTGACGTTGCATGTTGGCACCCATAAGGGCACGGTTAGAGTCATCGTTTTCTAAGAAAGGAATACATGCTGTCGCAACGGCAACTACCTGTTTAGGAGAAACATCCACGAAATCTACAAGGTGTGATGGGTACTCTTGGTTATTACCTTGGTGACGACCCATAACGATTTCTTCTGCAAATGTTCCATCTTCGTTCAATTTAGAGTTAGCCTGAGCAACTGTGTACTCATCTTCTTCATCAGCAGTCAACCAAACCACTTCGTTGGTTACTTTACCAGTTGCACGGTCAACCTTACGATATGGTGTTTGAATGAAACCGTACTTGTTAAGGTGTCCGTATGAAGACAAGTTATTGATCAAACCGATGTTAGGTCCTTCAGGTGTTTCAATTGGACACATACGACCGTAGTGCGTGTAGTGCACGTCACGAACTTCATATCCGGCACGGTCACGTGTCAAACCACCAGGTCCCAAGGCTGACAAACGACGTTTGTGTGACAACTCTGACAATGGGTTGTGTTGGTCCATGAACTGTGACAACTGTGAAGAACCGAAGAATTCTTTAACAGCTGCAGTTACAGGGCGAATATTGATGATTTGTTGTGGTGTCAAGACTTCGTTATCTTGAACTGACATACGCTCACGTACGTTACGTTCCATACGAGCCAAACCAATACGGAATTGGTTAGCAAGCAATTCACCAACGGCACGGATACGACGGTTACCAAGGTGGTCGATATCGTCTACTTTACCGATACCTTCAGCAAGGTTGAGGAAGTAACTCATTTCAGCCAAGATATCCGCTGTTGTCAAAGCACGAACTTTGTCATCTGGGTTGGCATTACCAACAATTGTAACCACACGATCTGGATCATTTGGTGCAACAACCTTGAATTTTTGAAGAACAACAGGTTCTGTAACCACCGCATAATCGTTTGGTGTGTATACAAATTTGTTCAAATCACCATCCAAGTATTCTGCGATTGAATCAATCACATCACGTGTCATTTCAGTACCAGCTTCAACAAGGATTTCACCTGTTTCAGGATCTACCAAGTTTTCAGCAATTGTTTGTCCCAAAAGACGTGTCTTGATGTTAAGTTTTTTATTGACTTTGTAACGACCAACAGCAGCCAAGTCATAACGACGTGGATCAAAGAAACGAGCTACAAGCAAGCTACGTGAGCTGTCGGCAGTTTTTGGTTCACCTGGACGAAGACGTTCATAAATTTCTTTAAGCGCTTCATCAGTACGTGAATCTGCTGGGTTTTTGTGGATATCTTTTTCAATGGTATTACGAACCAACTCGCTATCACCAAAGATATCAACAATTTCGTCATCACCTGAGAATCCAAGCGCACGCACAAGCGTTGTGAATGGAATCTTACGTGTACGGTCGATACGAGTGTAGGCAATGTCTTTTGAATCTGTTTCAAGCTCAAGCCATGCCCCACGGTTAGGGATAACTGTTGATCCATAACCCACTTTACCGTTTTTATCAACCTTATCGTTAAAGTAAACACCAGGTGAGCGCACCAACTGAGAAACGATAATACGTTCACCACCATTGATGATGAAAGTACCCATCTCAGTCATAATAGGGAAATCTCCGAAGAAGACTTCCTGAGTTTTGATTTCACCAGTTTCTTTGTTAATAAGACGGAAAGTCACAAAGATAGGTGCTGAGTATGATGCATCGTGGATACGAGCTTCTTCAAGTGTATACTTAGGCTCTTTCAATTCGTAACCAACGAATTCCAATTCCATAGTGTCTGTGAAGTTTGAGATAGGAAGTACATCCTCAAAAACCTCTTTAAGACCAGTATCCAAGAATTCTTTGAATGAATCCGTTTGGATTTCAATCAAGTTTGGTAAATCAAGAACTTCTTTGATTCTTGAAAAACTACGACGGGTACGATGTTTCCCGTATTGAACGTCATGTCCTGCCAAGTCTTCTACTCCTTTTCTACATTCGAGACCTGCTTTGCAAGTCGTGCACTTTAAATATTTGTCTTCTGCCTTGTTCAGTCGCTTGTCCCATTAACAAGTGATTAAACACTAACATCCACTTATCTGATCAAGGATAAGCAAAACTCTTAGTATTTGAATTTTTAGAACCTTTAAATATGAGTTACAACACTTGAAAATCCTAAAAATAAGCACAAAAATAGCAGCTAAATCTGACCGAAAAAACGTTGATTTAACTGCTGTATCTCTTGATTGGACAATATTTCAACCAAGTAAGACGACAAATAGTTGTCTATATTATACCTAATTTTTTGCTTTTTTGCAAGTTTTCTTGGGAATTCCTAATGCCCTCCAAGAATGCTAGACCAGGCTTTTTGATAGTCACTGTCAGTTCCACCAATAGCAAATTTGTAGGTTGTATCTCCAGGCCCATTTTTAGCCCAATAAGTATCAACCATTTCACCACTTACAGAAACATTACGACCATTAACAGACACTGTTGCTGGTTTAAGGCCTGTTGATTTGAGCACACTTGCCTTAATAGCACTTGAATCGATATTAAACTTATCTCCCGTTTTAAAAATACCTGGATTGGCATTGTAGATGGCGGAAGTTAAACGAACCATATATTGCGCATTGTAGGTGTAACCCGTTTTAGAATTGGTTGGTGTATTATTGTCATAACCAGCCCAACCACCAAGAGTAATACCAGGCGTTGAGACGATCAACCAAGCATCCGCAAAGTTATCTGTCGTTCCTGTTTTACCCATCCAGTCAGCTGAGGCTGCTGCACCATTGACATTTTTCAATTCAGAATGAAATTGAGTTGTCGCTCCCTTAACCACAACTTCCTTGAGCAGGTTATCCATGATGCTAGCCGTAGCTCTTGAAAAGACTTGAACCCCTTCAGATTTATGCTGATAGATAACTTCGCCAGTCCGGTCAGTAATACTATCAATCATATGACCCTTCTCATAGACGCCACCATTTGAAAGCATCTGATAGGCATTTACTTGCTGGGCAACCGTGGTTTCAATTCCCCCGCCAAGAGGTAAACTCTCGATATTGTAGTTAGCAATCTTATAGCCCATCTTGGTCATGTAACCCTCAACGTCAACATCATGACGTTGAAGCATTTGATATGTCCAAAAGGCTGGAATATTCCACGAGGTATTGAGTGCCTCTTGTAGGTTCATCATAGCTGTCCCCTTATCACCATCATGGAGAATAGGCGTTCCACCCGTAAAATTAGTTGGGTAGTTAGAAAGGATACTTGAGCTACCCATCAAACCTTGATCAATAGCAATTCCATAAGCAATAATAGGCTTAATAGATGAGCCTGGGGAGCGTGCCGTATCAAAAGCATGGTTATTTTGATTATTTTCGTAACTACGACCACCAACAAATCCTAGAATTGCTCCAGTCGCATTATCCATGAGCACATTTCCGACTTCAACTCCACTATTTCCACCTTGGTCGAGGAGGCCACCATATTGACTCGCAGCATCTTGCATCGCATTATAAACTGCATTATCAATAGTTGTCTTAACGCTGTAGCCACCGGTTTGTAGCTCTTGTAGGGCCCTCTCACGATAGCTTTCCTTGGTCTTATCATTTTTCAAATCTTGACTCGATACCTTGTCACGTTTAACTAGATAATCATACATGACATCCTGAGCCTCAGACATGACAGAATAGTACAAATAGTCATGACTTACGGCATCAGACTTCTCACCAGCCTTGAAATCTTTAGTGATATCATAATCCTTATAGCTTTCATACTGCGACTTATCTAGATAGCCACCGCGATAAAGATTGTAGAGTACATCTTGCTGACGTGCTAAGCCATAAGAAAGATCCTCTGCATTTTTTAATTGACCGTCAGCTGTATAAGGTGAGTAGACAATCGGGCTCTGTGGCAAACCTGCCAGATAGGCCGCCTGAGGAACTGTCAAATCCGCTGCAGATACCCCAAAGATACCTTGAGCAGCCTCCTCAATACCAGCAATATTTTTCCCCTTGTTGTTACGTCCAAAAGGAGAAACATTCAGATAATCGGTTAAAATTTCATTTTTAGAAGCGCGACGCTCCAATTGTAAGGCATAGATAATCTCTGCCGCCTTACGTTTAAAGGTTGGCGCATCGCCTGTTACCTGTTGCTTGATTAACTGCTGCGTTAGCGTCGAACCACCACTTGAAGAGCCAACCCCCAAAACTGATGACACCAAAGCCCTAAAAACTGCCTTTGGTACAACACCCTTATGCTTTTTAAAATTTTCATCCTCAGTCGCAATGATGGCATTTTTGACATTGTTAGAAATCGCATCACTCTCAATAGGTGTTCTCAGCAAGTCAGTATCAATATCCGCAATCTTCTTGGAATCGGAATAGCTCATCGAAGATACCAAACTAACCTCACTAATCTGATTCAACAAGGTTTTGTCCTTAATCGATGGAACAGACTCAATTTGACTCCCCAGATAACCCAAACCAATTCCTGCACCGAATAAGGTAAGAACGATAATAACCACATAAAAGAAATCAGACAAGAGCTTTAAGGTTTTTAAGAAAACATCACCCATGTCTAAGAGTGTCATCCCATCCTCAGGCGACTTCCGTGCTTGCTTACGATTCCACTTAGATCCAGTCGTAGCTTTCCTTTCTTTAAAAGATTTATCTCCTCTTTTAGACCTAGAACCAGCGAACTTTGTACGAATAGTCTGCCCTAGTCGCCTAAAATAATTTATTATTTTTTCAAAATTCATAGAAATACCTCAAAGCCTATTATAACAAACTTTGACAAAGCTTGCATAGGGTTGCTTTCTTTTGGTATAATGGTCCAGAATATACTTTACTGGAGAATATCATGACAATTTTTGAAGAACTAAAAGCACGTGGCTTGATTTTTCAAACCACTGATGAAGAAGCCCTTGTAAAAGCCTTTGAAGAGGGACCAGTCTCATACTACACTGGTTATGACCCAACAGCAGACAGTCTCCACCTTGGACACCTTGTCGCTATCCTTACAAGTCGCCGACTTCAATTGGCTGGACACAAACCTTACGCCCTCGTTGGTGGTGCAACAGGTTTGATTGGTGACCCATCATTTAAAGATGCTGAACGTAGCCTGCAAACCAAAGAAACTGTTGAAGGTTGGGTTGAAAAAATCCAAGGACAACTCTCTCGTTTCCTTGATTTTGAAAATGGCGACAACAAAGCCGTTATGGTCAACAACTATGACTGGTTTGGTTCAGTCAGCTTCATTGATTTCTTGCGTGACGTAGGTAAATACTTCACAGTTAACTACATGATGAGTAAGGAATCTGTTAAGAAACGTATCGAAACAGGTATCTCTTACACTGAGTTTGCCTACCAAATCATGCAAGGTTACGATTTCTATGAACTCAACGATAAGTACGGCGTAACACTCCAAATTGGTGGTTCTGACCAATGGGGTAACATGACAGCAGGTACTGAGCTCTTGCGTCGTAAAGCAGATAAATCTGGACACGTCATCACTGTACCACTTATCACAGATTCAACTGGTAAAAAATTCGGTAAATCAGAAGGTAACGCTGTCTGGCTTGATGCTACTAAAACAACCCCTTACGAAATGTACCAATTCTGGCTCAACGTCATGGATGATGACGCCGTTCGCTTCTTGAAGATTTTCACTTTCTTGTCACTTGAAGAAATCGAAGAGATCGGTAAAGAATTTGACCAAGCTCGTCACCAACGTTTGGCACAAAAGGTTTTGGCTCGTGAAGTTGTTACTTTGGTTCACGGTAAAGAAGCCTACGAACAAGCTGTTCACATCACTGAACAACTCTTCGCTGGTAACCTTAAAGCTCTCTCAGCACGCGACCTTAAAGTTGCCCTCAACGGTGTCCCAACATATGAAATTTCAGCAGATGAAAATCTGAACATCGTTGAACTTCTTGTCAATGCAAAAATTTCACCATCTAAACGTCAAGCACGTGAAGATGTCCAAAACGGCGCTATCTACATCAACGGTGAACGTGTACAAGACTTGGATTACACTCTCTCAGATACAGATAAAATTGATAATGAAATTACTGTTATCCGTCGTGGTAAGAAGAAAAACTTTGTCTTGACGTACTAATTTATGGCTATTCTCACTCCTTAATGGAGTGAGTTTTTTTGTTGCACTATATTTTACAATTTATCTACCAAAAAAGAGCAGTAGGATTGATTCCCAACTACTCTCTTCAGAACACAAAAAAACCAGCACTAGGCTGGTTTTCGAGACTATCACATTAGTTATAGATTTTGAATGCGTCATCGTCGTTTTGACCAACGAATGGCATTGCTTTACGCAATTCAGCACCAACTTTTTCGATTTCAAGGTTAGCAGCTTCTTCACGGTAAGCAGTAAGTTTTGGACGTCCAGCCTTGTAGTCGTTAACGAAGTCGTTAGCGAATTTACCATTTTGGATGTCAGCAAGAACTGCTTTCATATTTTCTTTCACTTGTTCAGTGATAACACGTGGACCTGATACGTAGTCACCGAATTCAGCAGTGTTTGAAATTGATTGACGCATTTTCTTGAATCCACCTTCGTAAATCAAGTCAACGATCAATTTCATTTCGTGAAGCACTTCAAAGTAAGCCAATTCTGGAGCATATCCAGCTTCAGTCAAGACTTCAAAACCAGCTTCGATAAGGGCAGTCAAACCACCACAAAGAACTGCTTGTTCACCAAACAAATCTTCTTCAGTTTCTTCTTTGTATGTTGTTTCAAGAAGACCAACACGTGCTGCACCAACACCTTTACACCAGTCCATAGCGATGTCTTTAGCGTTACCTGTAGCATCTTGGTATACTGCGTAAAGTGCAGGAACACCAAAACCTTCTTCAAATGTACGACGTACCAAGTGACCTGGTCCTTTAGGAGCACACATGAAGACATCAACATCTTTAGGAACTTTGATGAATTCAAAGTGGATGTTAAATCCGTGTGCAAAACCAACAGCATTACCAGCTTCAAGGTTTGGAGCAATTTCTGCTTCGTAAAGTTCTTGTTGGATTTCGTCTGGAGCCAAGATCATGATAACGTCAGCCAATTTAGTTGCTTCTGCTACTGTGTAAGTATCAAAACCATCTTCTTTAGCTTTATCAAATGATTTACCTGGACGAACACCGATGATCACATCGTGACCTGTATCACGCAAGTTTTGTGCATGCGCATGACCTTGTGAACCGTAACCGATAACGGCGATTTTTTTACCGTCAAGTGCTGCTACTTTTACGTCTTTTTCATATTCCATTTGAACTGCCATAGTAATATGTCTCTTTTCTAAAAAAATAATTTATTGCCTTTTTAAGGCTGGGTTAACAAATTTAAGTTGGATTTTTTAATCACGGGTAAATCCAGTAGCACCCGTACGAGCGATATTTTTGATTCCGTAAGGACGAATAACTCGTAGAAGCGCCTCGCTCTTTTCAGCATCACCAGTCATCTGGATAGTGATAGAGCTTGGTGCCACATCAACCACCGAAGCACGGAAAGGTTGAATAATCGCCAAGATTTCAGCACGTTTAGAGGTTGGTGCTGATACCTTAACTAGGATAACTTCACGTTCCAAGTGTGGCTGATCCGTGATATCACGGATGCGAATCACATCAATCTGACGATTAAGCTGTTTGATGATTTGTTCCACTTCATTTTGAGTATTCACATCAATAATAATCGTAATACGTGAAACGTTAGGATCCTCAGAAGCCCCTACAGAGATACTTTCAATGTTAACTTGACGTCGTGAAAGAACACCTGTGAAGCGGTTAAGGACACCTGAACGGTTCTGAAGTTTAGCTGTTAACATTCTACGCATTGAACTTCACCCCCAACATTTCGTGATTACTCTTACCAGCCGGAACGATTGGCAAGACATGCTCTTTACGAGAGATATCCACCTCGATGAACATTGGCACGTCTTCCTTGATAACTTCCAAATCCTGATCAATTGTCTCTGGATTATCAAACTTGTAAGACTTAATGCCGTAAGCTTGAGCCATCAATTGGAAATCTGGAAGGGTATCAAAGACAGACTCTGATGTACGCCCTTCGTAGAAGGACTCTTGCCATTGACGTACCATACCAAGTGAGTGGTTATTCAACATAACAACCTTGATTGGCACCTTGTAAACATTTAAGATAGCCAATTCTTGATTCGTCATTTGGAAACCACCATCACCAACAAAGAGGATAACTTCTTTATCAGGATTAGCAATTTTAGCACCAATTGCTGCTGGAACACCGAACCCCATTGTTCCAAGACCACCTGAGGTCACCAATTGACGCTCATTTTGGTATGGATAATACTGAGCTGTCCACATTTGATGTTGACCAACGTCAGTAACAACAACCGCGTCACCCTTAGTCAATTCACCGATACGCTCGATAACTGCCTGAGGCTGTACCATACGTTCCTTCTTATCGTAAGAACGTACACGCTCTTTATCTTTTGTAACTTTTTCAATCCATTTTTCAGTGTTATTCTTAACCACTGGTTCTGCTAAGAGCATTTCAAGAGCTTGCTTGGCATCACCAACAACTGGAAGGTCCACTGCAATAATTTTACCAATCTCAGCTGGATCTACATCAATATGGACAACCTTGGCATTCTTGGCAAATGTTTTAGGATTACCTGTCAAACGGTCATCAAAACGACAACCAATGGCAATCATAAAGTCAGCATCGGTCATAGCAATGTTAGCTGCATATGAACCGTGCATACCACCCATACCCAAGAAGAGGGGGTGACTAGTAGCAATTGTCCCTTGACCTAAAAGACTTGTAACAACTGGGATTTGGTAGCGTTCTGCAAAAGCAACTAGCTCCTTAGCAGATTCAGAATAAGACACCCCACCTCCAGCTACAATAACCGGCTTCTTAGCTTTACCCAACTGCTTCAAGATTTTCTTGATTTGCATTTCGTTTGGTCTTAGCGTCGGTTGGTAACTTGGAAGATTAATTTCAGGATCGTTGATGAAAGCTGTTTCCTTAGCCACGACATCTTTAGGGAGGTCGATAACAACTGGACCAGGTCGGCCAGTTGTTGCAATATGAACCGCTTCCCTAATAATACGAGGAATATCAGCTGTATCGCGAATCTGATAATTGTATTTTGTAATCGGCATGGTAATTCCGACAATGTCAGCCTCTTGGAAGGCATCCTTACCAATACCTGGTGTTGCGACCTGACCAGTAAAAACTAGGAGAGGTACGCTATCACTCATAGCATCTGCAATCCCTGTAATAGCATTAGTGGCACCAGGACCACTCGTTACAAGAGCAACACCGAGTTTACCAGTTGATTTGGCATAACCTTCAGCTTCGTGCAGACTTCCTTGCTCATGACGAGATAAAATATGATTAATCTTGTCATTTTTGTAAATAGCATCATACAAAGGAAGAACCGCTCCGCCAGGATATCCAAAGATAGTTGAAATCCCAAGTTCAAGAAGTGTATCTAGAATCAAATCAGCACCAGAGCGTGCTTCTTCAAGTTCAATTTTCTTCACATGGACCTCCTTTAGTAGTTGTTTTTTTCGAATTGTCTAAAAATTCAAAACCTTGTATACTATGATAACATTTTTAACCAAATTTGCAAGGGTTTCGGAGAAAAATATCACAAACTCTTCGGAAAGAATGTTCTTAGTTTTTTTCTTGTGCTTGACGTTCTGCTTTACGTTCTTCGAATTCTTCGTCACTCATCAAAGTCCCGCCGACATTGGCTGATTTAGCAAAGGCTGTATAGCGACGCAACCAACCACTTGAAATTTTTGATTTGAAAGGTTTCAAATGTTTGCGGCGTTCTTCAAGGGTTGCTTCATCGACAAGCAGATCAAGGGTACGATTTGGTAGGTCAATCACGATTTCATCCCCATCTTCGATTAGGGCGATATTACCACCTTCTGCTGCTTCTGGAGAAACGTGACCAATAGCAATACCACGAGTAGCTCCTGAGAAACGACCATCCGTAATCAGAGCCACATCCTTACCAAGACCGCGTCCGACAATCTTAGAAGTTGGTGCCAACATTTCTGGCATACCAGGTCCACCCTGAGGACCTTCGTAACGAATGACAACGACATGGCCCTTCTTAACTGTTCCATTATCAATCAACTCAAGGGCCTGATCTTGTGAATCACAACAAATAGCTTTACCACGGAAAGTTTTAACAGATGGATCTACACCACCGACCTTGATAACAGCTCCATCCTGAGCAATATTACCGTAAAGGATAGACAAACCACCAACTGGTGAGATAGGATGCTCAATTGGATGGATAATTTCTTCATTCTTGATTTCAGCACCAGCTACGTTTTCTTTCAAAGTTTTACCAGTAACTGTAATACGATCACCCTTAATGGCTCCTTTTTTAATCAACTGATTGATAATGGCTGGAACACCACCAGCTTCATGGACATCATGCATAGTGTAAACACTTGAAGGTGCAATTTTAGAGAGGTAAGGTGTCTTCTTGGCAATCTCGTTAATGTCTTTAAGATCATAGTCAATACCGGCCTCACGCGCAATAGCAAGCGTATGAAGAACAGTATTGGTTGAACCACCCATGGCCATATCTAAAGCAAACGCATCATCGATGGCTTCTTTGGTCACAATATCACGTGGGCGAACATTATTTTTGATGTTATCCATCAATTTTGTGGCTGCTTGACGAACCAATTCACGGCGTTCATCTGAAACGGCTAGGATAGTACCGTTACCTGGAAGGGCAAGGCCCAAAACTTCCATCAAACAGTTCATTGAGTTAGCGGTAAACATTCCTGAGCATGAACCACAAGTTGGACAAGCATTTTTCTCCAAATAATCGAGCTCTTCCTTGCTCATATCTCCAGCCTGATAGGTACCTACAGCTTCAAACAAACTTGATAGCGTCGCTTGGTGACCAGTCATGTCAACGCCACCCTTCATAGGGCCACCAGAACAAAATACTGCTGGCACATTAGTACGCATGGCCGCCAAAATCATCCCTGGTGTAATCTTATCACAGTTAGGAATGTAGAAAACCCCGTCAAACCAGTGGGCATTAATAACTGTTTCTGCAGAATCGGCAATCAAT
Source organism: Streptococcus sp. 22.1 (assembly GCF_016648645.1). Lineage (NCBI taxonomy): Bacteria > Bacillati > Bacillota > Bacilli > Lactobacillales > Streptococcaceae > Streptococcus > Streptococcus sp. 22.1. Next base: position 28,375 of record NZ_JACLQK010000009.1, read on the forward strand.
TCACGAGATGGAAGACTGTAACGCATCCCAATATGCCCCATGGCAATCCCATCATCCACACCAATGGTATTAAACTCAAAAGGAATACCGCCAGCCTCACGGATAGCTTCCTTGGCAATATCTGCTAATTCACGCAAGTGAACATGCCCTGGAACAATATCAATATAAGAGTTACAAATAGCAATGAAGGGCTTTTGCATGTCATTGGCAGATTTAACTTGCCCAGTCGCATACAAAAGTCCACGTGCTGGTGCCTTATCAACACCAACTTTGATCATATCACTTCTCATGATGTTACCTTCAATCTATAAAATTTCTTACAACATATGTTACCACTTTGGAAAGTAATGTCAAGGAATTTTCAGAATATTTTTGTAATTTCAAAAAGATATCCCTGCTATATCAAAACTGACAAAACAAAAAGGAAGCCCTAAGACTTCCTAAATGATTATTCAAAATTATTCAACACTGAAGAGGTATGGATAAACTGGTTGGTCTCCTTGGAAGATTTCAACTTCGATATCTTCGTGAGCCTCTTCCAATTTTTCCGCAAGTGCTTGAGCTTGTTCTTGATTACCTTCTTCGCCGACGTAAATCATAACAATTTCACTGTCTTCGTCAATCATCTTGTCAAAGGTGTCAAGAAGGGCTTGGTCCATATCTGGTGTAGACACAAGAATCTTACCATCCACCATACCAAGGATATCATTTTCATGAATCTCAAGACCATCAATAGTTGTATCACGTACCGCCAATGTCACGCTACCACTTGTTACATCTGAAAGACTAGCTGTCATAGCTTCAACATTAGCTTCGATACTTTGGCTAGGATCAAAAGCGAGCAAACTTGTAAATCCTTGTGGAACTGTACGTGTTTCAACAACAGCCGCATTGACATCTACTACTTCAGCAGCTGATTGTGCTGCCATAAAGATGTTTTTATTGTTTGGCAAGATGATAACATTCTTAGCATTAACCTGCTCAATAGCCTTAACAATATCTTCTGTTGATGGGTTCATTGTTTGACCACCTGAAATCACATAGTCAACACCTTGTGATTTGAAGATATCTGCAAGTCCATCTCCGGCAACAACTGCAATAAGGGCAAAGTCTTTAGGAGCAGAAGGTGCAGCTTGGATAGCTTCTTCTTTTTGAACTTGTGCATCGTGTTGGTTACGCATGTTGTCAACCTTAACTTTGACAAGAGCCCCATATTTAAGACCTTCTTGCATGACAAGACCTGGATCCTCAGTGTGGACGTGAACTTTCACAATTTCATCGTCGTTAACAACAAGGAGAGAATCCCCAAGGTTGCTCAAGTAATTTTGGAACTCTTCATAGTCAAAGTCTTTCACATAAGTTGGACCTTGTTTGAGACCAATCATGATTTCCGTACAGTAACCGAAGGTAATGTCTTCTGTGGCAACATGACCAGCAACTGACTTATGATGTTCTGCATTGATCATCTCTGTCATCGTAGCAGGTGTCGCTTGGAAGTCCTCTGAAGCGATATACTCACCTGTGAGGGCTGACAAGAAACCTTCATAAATGAAGACCAAACCTTGACCACCTGAGTCTACCACACCAACTTCTTTCAAAACTGGAAGCATCTCTGGTGTCTTAGCCAAGGCAGCTTTAGCTCCATCGAGAGCTGCACGCATAACCTCAACAGCATCATTTGTAGATTCAGCTTTCTTAATCGCTGCTGAAGCTGCACCACGTGATACTGTAAGAATTGTTCCTTCGACAGGTTTCATAACAGCTTTATAAGCAACTTCAACCCCTGCTTGGAAGGCATGAGCTAGATCTTGGCCGTCAAGTTCCGTTTTATCCTTGATACTTTGACCAAATCCACGGAACAATTGTGACGTGATAACACCTGAGTTACCACGGGCACCCATCAAAAGACCTTTAGACAAAATCTGACCAACTTCACCAACTGTTGAAGCTGATTGATCTGCGACAGCTTTAGCTCCGTTATCCATAGTCATTCCCATGTTTGTTCCAGTATCTCCATCTGGTACTGGGAAGACATTGAGTGAATTCACATATTCTGCTTGCTTACCTAGACGTGTTGCTGCCGCTTGGACCATCTCCTGAAGCAAGCTTGTTGTAATTTTAGACACTAGTTTTCTCCTACGACTTTAATATTTTGAACGTAAACATTTACTGTTTCAGCCTTGATACCGAGTTGATTCTCAAGATTAAATTTCACACGTTCTTGAATATTTTTTGAAACCTCACTAATCTTAACACCGTAACTCATAACAGTGTATACATCCACAGTGATACCTGCATCAGTAGATTTCACGACAACTCCTTTTGCGTAGTTTTCTTTTCCAAGAAGTGCTTGAAAATTATCTCGGATAGCACTCTTACTTGCCATACCGACAACGCCAAAAATTTCTGTTGCTGAACCGCCAACTACTGTTGCGATGACATCATCTGACAATTCGATTTGACCATCTTTTGTATTGATTTTTACAGTCATAATTACTACCTCAAAAAGTTTTTATCAGCTTATTTTACCATATTCGAGCCTACTTGTAAAAAATAAGAAGAAGATACCCTTTGAATAAGAGTATCTCCTCAGTATTTATCCTTAAAACTTTCTCTTTACGAGATAACGACGGTACATCACGTAGAGGAAGATCGCACGCCATACATTATCAACAACGGTTGCAATCCAGACACCAGCAAGACCCATTCCCAGACTCACTCCAAGGAAGTATCCTGAAAAAATTCGGATGATCCACATCCCAATAGTCGTCGCATAGAAAGGCATCTTAGCCTTACCCAGGCCTTGCCAAACTGCTGTATAAACTAAAGTTCCCGAAGTCACAGGATTCCCAAGGAAAGAATAAAGAATAACTACCTGACTAGCCGCAATAGCTGCTTTATTATCTGTAAAGAGACCTGATAATCCTTGGCCAAAGAGCAAGATACTCCCTGAAACCAGAATCATCAAGAAGGTGGAAATCCAATAAGACTCTCGTATAATACACTTCATCTGCGTCTTATCCCCTCGACCCAGACTATTGGCAACCAAGATAACCGTAGCCGTAGCGACTCCCATACCAGGCATATAGTTAAACTGAGTGAGGTTTTCACCAATGGCGTTACCACCGACAACGGCTGTACCAAAGGTAACAATAATAGCCACGATGACCACATCTCCAGCACGCATCATCAGTCGCTCACCTGCTGCTGGCAGGGCAATGCCCAACAACTCTCTATTAAAAGGTTTGGTAATTTCAAGCTGCTTCACATCCAGTTTCATCGCTTGCCAGAGTATCACTGTCCCAACCAGACGAGAGAAAACCGTAGCTGTTGCGACCCCAATAATCCCCCAATGTCCCACAAAGATGGCTAAAGAAGATAAAATAGCATTAAGAACATTGGTCAAAAGACTGACGACCATGGAAATACGAGGTCGTCCCTTAGCTCGTAGGATGTTACCAAAAGTAGTCATCAAGGCTAGGAAGACCACCCCTCCACCGACAAGAGCAAGGTAGAGACTTCCAGCCCGGGTCACAGATTGCTCAGTACCGAGAAGATTGAGAATGGCTCCACCACCAAAAATGGAAAGTAGACCAAGAATGAGACTAAGAGCAAGGGTAATAATAATAGCATCCCAAGTGTCTCGGTTAGTCGCTTTAACATCACCTTTTCCTAAACTTCTGGCAATGACACTGGCACTTGAGGCTCCCAGAGCAATGAAGATAGCTTGGTAAATCGTGATTATATTATTGGCTACGGAAACCCCTGATATGGCGACAATACCAACCTGAGCCACTAGGTAAGAATCGACAACCCCCATCAACATTTGTAGAAGGTTTTCGGCCATAGCAGGCAAGGCTATGTTTAGAATTTTCTTTGTTTCTGTCATAATATTCTCTTCTATATTGATAAAAATAGGGCTGATTTCTCAGCTCCTATTTTTTTATTCTTATACACCAAGATAGCTTTCAACTGCTTTTTGCATATCAGCTGCCGCAACAACTGTTTTATGGCGGACTTCCGCATGTTCAAGTCCATTTACAGCAGCTGGGATAGCTACACCTGAAAGTTGGTGCAAATCTTCTACTGCTTTGAAATCATCCCCACTGTCTTTACCAGTGACAGCTGAAATAGCCACACGTGGGAATTTGTATGGGCTAGCTGTTGAAGCGATAACTGTAGGGGTGTGGTCATCTGTCTTTTGAACATATGCTTCGTAAACAGCTGAGGCAACCGCTGTATGAGGATCTTCGATATACTTGTTTTCATCATAGACACGTTTGATTTCAGCAGCTGTTTCATCCTCAGTTGCAAAACCTGCTACAAACAAATCAAGAATATCTTTATCTGCACCAGCCAAAGTATACTCGCCCTTAGTCACAAGTGCATCCATGAGCTCTTTAGTCTTAGCAGCATCATTACCAAGAAGGTGGAAAATCAAGCGTTCCAAGTTAGAAGATACCAAGATATCCATAGAAGGACTTGTCGTTACCTTGAAGTCACGTTTCTTGTCATAAGTACCCGTTGCGAAGAAGTCTGTGAGGACGTTATTTTCATTAGAGGCACAGATTAATTTGCCAACCGGAACACCAATCTGACGTGCATAATAAGCCGCCAAGATATTACCAAAGTTTCCTGTTGGTACTGTGAAGTTAACCTTATCTCCGTTTTGGATATGACCTGCCTTAACCAACTGCGCATAGGCATATACATAGTAAACCACTTGTGGTACCAAACGACCGACGTTCATTGAGTTAGCTGATGAGAATTGCGTATGATGAGCCAACAATTTCTCACGCAAGTCAACATCATTAAACATACGTTTCACATCGGTTTGGGCATCATCAAAGTTACCATCAATAGCAATAACGTGAGTGTTAGCTCCTGTTTGAGTGGTCATTTGCAATTCTTGGATTTTTGAAACACCGTCTTTTGGATAAAAGACAATAATTTCAGTTCCAGGAACATCTGCAAAACCAGCCATAGCAGCCTTACCAGTATCACCTGATGTCGCTGTCAAGATAACAATCTTATTATCAACACCTTGCTTTTTAGCTGATGTTGTTAGCAAGTAAGGCAAGATTGAAAGGGCCATATCTTTGAAAGCGATAGTAGAACCATGGAAAAGTTCAAGGTTGTAGTGGTTCTTAAGTTTAACTACTGGTGCAATAGCAGCTGTATCAAACTTGTCGTCATAAGCATTTGTGATACAGTAATCTAATTCCTCTTCCGTAAAATCATCCAAGAAAGCTGACAAGACCAATTTAGCAACTTCTTGGTAAGAAGCGTCTTTCAATTGATCAAAATCCAAAGCAACCTCAGGTGTTGACAATGGTGTGAACAAGCCACCATCTGTTGCCAAACCTTGAAGAATAGCTTGACTAGCAGTTACTTTATTATTTTCGTCACGTGTTGATTGGTATACAAGTGTCATGGTAAATCCTCTTTTTAGATAGTCTGTGGCTCTATTGTAGCATAATTGTCAGAATATTTCTACACGTATTGTGACTTGTGAGAAAATCATTCGGATATCACCTTATTCTCTTCCCTCAACGACATGAAAAAATCCGGAATAGCGATTCCGGATGTCATTTTAAAATTTATCTTTGGTGTCATTCTTAGTTGAGAAAGTAATATCTTTTGATTTACCATCACCACTAAGCGTTACTTTCTTGTCTTTTTTAGTCACTTTTAGCTCTTGGCCTTTTTTCACATTGAGACCATCGATATCAACATCTTTGTTGACAGAAGTAACAGTCATCTTATGTCCTAAACGACTAACCTTTCCTTTGAAAAGGGTTGTTGTTGTTTCGCCTGTCTTCGAATCATACTTTTGACCATTATCTTTCGCAGCTTTTTCAAGAGCTTCATCAAGTTCTTTTTCTATGGTTTCCTCACTATAATAGTTTTCAAAGGAATCTCCATAGAAGGCTTTAAATAAATCTCCAAAGGCTGAGAAGGACTTCTGAACCCTCTCACGATAGTCCTTGATATAGGTTTTCTTATCAAAAGTATAGCTAGCAGTCACCTTGGCATTGCTACCCTTTACTTTCATGGTTACAGCAGTATCTTTAAAGTACTTTTCAAGCTCCTTACTATCCAAGTCTGTCAAACTTTCAGACATGCTTGAGCTATACTCTCTACCTAGAGAACTACTGTACCATTTGCCATCAATATTACCTGTCACATAACGGTAAGTCATAAAGCCACCGATACATAAGAAGACAAGGACTACTGCTGACAAAACTGAGACTAGGATGCGTTTTTTCTTTTTGGGATCCATTGGTTTTTTAGGAGCCAAATTTGCCATAGCTGCTTGTCCTTCTGGAAAAGGAACTGTAGAAGGTGCAGTTGCTGTTACTACTGGTGCCGTTTCAGTTGGTAGAGGACTAGTACTTGTCTCGACGATTTCTGCCTCAACCTTAATAGGTTCAGTAGTAACTGTATCTTCAGTTTTAGCCGGTGCTTCATTAACAAACTCCCCAGCTTTCAAAGCATCCGCCATTTCCTGAACACTCGGCTTACGTCCGTTTACCGTTTCAAAATAGTCCAACCATTCTGCTCTTGTCATTTATATTCCCCTTTAATTTCCTTTTTTATTTATTTTTTTGTAAAGCTAATGTCACCAAATTCACTGTGTGCCTTAATAGTAAAGCCTCCATTGTTAGGCGTATAATCTAATACATCACCTTTTTTAAAAGCATCTGAATCTCCAGCCTTATCCACAGTGATTGTTTGCTCCCAACGGTTAATATCACCCGTAAAAGCAGTTGTTGTGACACGACCGGTTTTGGCATCGTAGGTATAACTCTTTGGAAGTTCTTTCTTCACTGTCTCATCAAACTGTTTATAGTAGTCTTTTTCTGACAATGAATAACTATCAAAAACCTCCGAGAACTCCTCGCCGTACTGACCTTTCAATTCAGTAACTCTACTCTGGTAAGCCTGATAAAGCCCTTTACGATTGTAAACAAAGCTCACTTTTAAGTGAGCCTTATTGTCAGTAATACTTATTACTGTATTGATATCGGTGATAAGATCTTGACCTTGTGGTAAAGCATTACTAACTTTATTCTTAGTATTAGCAGTATCTTTCAGAGTGGCTAACATTTTCTCACTAAAGGTTGGGCTTGTCCAATCGCCCTCAATGCTTGCGGCTCGATAACGGTATCCCATCACGAGACAAACAATCAAAAGTATGGTGAGTATCGCTGCAATCACACCTGATACCATCCCCACAATATTCTTTGAGGTTACTGGCTCCTTTGATTCTTTTACTTGTTGACTAGGATTGAATTGAACACTCACCATCCTATCAGCATTAAACTCTTTAAACTTATTAGTCGCTCTATTTCCTGCTGCAGAAGCCACTGGTGGCTTCAATTCACGAGACTTGAGAGGATGTGATGTTTCACCCAAACTAAGCCCTTCTTCTTTTGTCATAGGAATCTCCTTATCTCGCTGTAAGGTTATTATAACAATTCTTAAAGCGTTTTTCTATCTTATTCGGGAAAGTCCTTTATTTTTAATTTGGATAAACACTCTAATATAGAAGGTTTCTAGCAAAAAAAGTAGCCCCTATAGAGCTACTTTAGTCTATCGCTTATCCTTTATAATCAAAGGCAATTTCGATGATTTCTTTCAATTCTGAAATAAGTGGTTCTTTCGGATTAGCTGTTGTACATTGGTCTTCATAAGCATGTTCGGCCAAAGTATAGGCAGTGTCTTGAAGAAGTTTCTTAGTAACACCTTGTCCCTTCCAGTTCATGGCAATACCAACGGCAATACCCAATTCGTATACTTTTTGTGCCAAAACTTCAACCAATTCAGCATCTGATTGCTTGTCAGTACCCCATCCCATGAAACGAGCGATATCTGCGTAATCTTTGTCTGCACGGAAGTAGTCATATTTAGGGAACATAGCGTGTTTTTGAGGATCACGACCGTTGTAACGGATAACGTGAGGCATCAAAATCGCATTAGTACGTCCGTGTGGAATGTCAAACATAGGACCAACCTTATGAGCTAGTGAGTGGTTGATACCAAGGAAAGCATTGGCGAAGGCCATACCAGCCATTGTTGACGCATTATGCATTTTTTCACGTGATTCTTCATCACCAAAGCGGTAAGAATGTTCAAGATTTTCAAAAACAAGTTTAATTGCTTGGAGTGAAAGCCCACGTGTATAGTCGCTAGCCATGACTGATACATAAGATTCAATGGCATGAGTCAAAACGTCCATACCTGTATCTGCTGTAACGCTGGCAGGTACACTCATAACCAAAGCAGGGTCAACGATAGCAATGTCCGGAGTCAAAGCATAATCTGCCAATGGGTACTTGATATGAGTTTCACTATCAGTGATAACCGCAAATGACGTTACTTCTGAACCTGTCCCTGAAGTTGTTGGGATACAGATGAATTGTGTCTTCTGAGCGTAAGGAATCTTGTAAGTACGTTTACGGATATCCAAGAATTTTTGTTTAGCACCGAAGAAGCTTACATCTGGGTGTTCAAAGAACATCCACATAGCCTTAGCAGCGTCCATTGCAGAACCACCACCAAGAGCGATGATTACATCTGGCTGGAAATCTACAAAGCGTTCCAAACCTTTATAAACGGTATTAGTAGATGGGTTTGGCTCAACATCTGAGAAAACATCTACTGCCGGTCTGTGGCGGTTAAGTTCCAATTGGCGTTTAACCAAGTCTGCATAACCAAACTGAACCATACCAGGGTCGCAAACCAACATCACGCGCTCAGCTTCAATGTGACGCAAGTAAGTTATTGAATCTTTTTCGAAGAAGATTTTTGGTGGGACGCGAAACCATTGCATGTTATTGCGACGCTTTGACAATGTTTTAACATTCAAGAGATCAAATGAGCTAACATTGTGTGACACTGAGTTATGACCGTGTGAACCACAACCAAGAGTCAATGATGGGATCATGTTATTGTAGATATTACCGATACCACCTTCAGCTGATGGACTATTAACCAAGACACGGCAGGCTTTCATGCGGATACCATATTGGAGTTGGAGCTCTTCATTTTCAGTGTGGATAACAGCAGTGTGTCCAAGACCACCCAAATTGAGCATGCCTTCTGCTTTTTTGAATCCATCTTCAACACCATCAGATTTGATAAGAGCAAGTACTGGAGACAATTTTTCCAAGGCAAGTGGGTGTTCCATTGTTGCATCTGGAATTTCTGCCAAAAGCATTTTTGTACCTGCAGGAACTTTAAGGCCAGCTTTTTCAGCAATTTCAATAGCTGAGTGACCTACAATGGCACCATTTACAGCTGTACGCGCTTCATTAAGAACGACTTTTTCCAATTTAGCAATATCAGCTTTTTTAGAAATGATGACACATTGATGTGCTTCAAATTCAGCCTTAACTTCATCATAAATAGCTGCATCAACGATAGCTGCTTGTTCAGACGCACAAATCATACCATTATCAAAAGTTTTTGAAACGATGATATCGTTGACCGCACGTTTAACCTTAGCATCAGCAGCGATATAAGATGGGACGTTTCCGGCTCCTACACCAAGCGCTGGTTTACCAGTTGAATAAGCAGCCTTAACCATTCCAGGTCCACCAGTCGCAAGTACTGTGGCAATCTTAGGATGGTTCATCAAAAGACCAGTTGCTTCGATAGATGGCTCTTCAATCCACTGAATGCAGTCCTTAGGTGCACCTGCTTCAATAGCTGCATCACGAACAATACGAGCAGCCTCAGCAGATGATTTCTGAGCTGATGGGTGGAAGGCAAAGATGATAGAGTTACGTGTCTTAAGAGCAATGAGGGCTTTGAAAATGGTTGTTGAAGTTGGGTTAGTTGTTGGTGTAACCCCACAGATAACACCAACCGGCTCAGCGATAGAAACCAAACCTTGTTCTTTATCTTCAGCAATAACGCCTACAGTTTTGTCATATTTAATACTATTCCAAATGTATTCAGAAGCATACATGTTCTTGATGGCTTTATCTTCGTAAATACCGCGCCCTGTTTCATCAACGGCCAATTTAGCCAAATACATGTGTTTATCTAGAGCAGCAATCGCAGCTTGGTGAACAATATGGTCCACTTGCTCCTGCGTAAAGTTAGCCATAGCATCAAGGGCTTCAACCCCTTTTGTTGCCAATTCATCTATTACTGTTTGAACATCTTTAGTTTGTTTAGTCATATGAAACTCCTTTGAATACTTGTTAAAAACTTCACAAGCTTTAACACAAGTATATTATAGCGTTTTCTAGTCACTATGTAAACCCTTACAATGACAAAAATAAAGAAATCCGTCCATTTTTGGACAGATTTCATCATTATTACCAAATAATCACGCGATCTTCTGGGGCACGCCACATGCCGTCGCCCTCTTTAACGTCAAATTCCTTGTGGAATTCGTCGAAGTTTGGTAGTTGAACATTGGTACGGAGTTTTCCTGGTGCGTGGACATCAACACTTGCAAGAAGTTGCATATATTCTGTCCGAGCTTTCATGCGCCAGATGCGAGCAAAGTTGGTGAAGAATTCTTCTGCTGAAAAATTCTCCTCTTTCTTAGCGGCTTCAAGGGCTGCAGCGATGCCTCCAAGGTCCGCTACGTTTTCAGAAACAGTCAATTTCCCATTAATCTTAGCACCATAAGAGTCTTGGCCTTCAAACTGATCGATAACTTTTTGGGTACGAGCGGTAAAGGCTTCGTAATCTTCTGGCTTCCACCAGTCTTTCAAGCTACCATTCTCATCAAAGGAAGCACCATTGGTATCAAAGGCGTGTGAAATTTCATGAGCAATGACCGCACCAATTCCACCGTAGTTAGCTGAGGAAGATTGATGAAGGTCATAGAAAGGTGCCTGCAAAATCGCAGCGGGGAAGACGATTTGATTTTGTTGCGGATCATAGTAGGCATTGACCATATTTGCTGACATGTGCCACTCGCTCCGATCAACTGGTTGGTTCCACTTACTCCAGCTATGAGCAATTGAAATTTCATAAAGGGCTTGAGCATTTTCCACCAAGGTCTTGCTCTCGTCGATGATCTTCTTGGCATACGTTTCTGGTAATTTTTCAGGGTAGCCAATATGAGGTGTGATGACATTGAGCTTGACAATGGCTTTTTTACGAGTCTCAGGAGCGAGCCAGTCTGCTTTTTCTAGACGATCCTTGTAGACCTCAATCATGGTCGCTACTTTATGCTCCACGTCTGCTTTTGCTTCTGGTGAGAATTTTTCACCTGCATACCAGAGTCCAAGCGCTTGGCTATATGGTACTTCTGCTATTGATAAGGCTGCTTTTTCTTTTGGACGAGGTTCTGGAATACCTGCAATCGTACGACTATATTCACCAGCCAAAACACGGATTTCTTCGGTCAAGAATAAAGTCCAAGAAAGAGCTGCACCGAGTTTCAATTTGGCATGAATGCTCTCCCAGTTGGTTGCTGAGTAGAACTTTGGCGCGAATTCCTTCCAGAAACGCTCTTCTGGGACGATAATTTTATCTGGTGTTTGTCCAATGACTTCCGTAAAGAAGGCATCGAGTGGCAATTCTGGAACCAAGGCCTTAAAATCTGCCCATTCATAGGGATGATAGAGTTTGTTGTACTCTGATTTTTCTTCGTTTGACAAGACATACTTGGCCAATTCTACATCCGCTGCAATGACCTTATCCAAGATATCCTTGATTTCTGCCTCTGAGAAGTCAAATTTTGGTAAGAGTTTTTCCATCATCTGGCGCCAGATAGCCAACAATTCTGGACCTTTTTCATTACCTTCTTCATAATAGGTTGTATCTGGCAAAATCAAACTAAGCGCTTCTCCCCACAGGACATTCATTTGCGCATTCATAAAGTCTGGTGACACGCCAAATGGCATGAGATTAGGTTTGCCAGCTAGTTCATAGGTGCCCAACTTGCTGGTATAGTCTTCAAAAGAAGACAGAGCCTTGATTTCATTGATCAAGGGCATGGCTGGAGCCACACCAGCTGCTTCTCGTGCATCAAAATCAGCTACCATCTTGTGGTATTTGACAAAGTTTTGCAGAATGCTATCTTCAGGCAATTCTTCTCCTCTTTGCCATTTTCCAGTGATATCCAACATCAAGTTTTCGATATCTCGATCCAAGTCCATAAAGCCACCAGTCGAAGGTTTATCATCTGGAATGACTGCTGTCTCAGCCCATTCCCCATTGACGTAATCATAAAAATCATCTTGTAAGCGTGTCATTACACTTCCTCCATCAACATTAAAAGTGCTTTCATTATAACAAAATTCCCCAGCAAAAGCATTTACTGAGGAAAGTTTGGCTTATTTTACTAAGATTGCTAGGGTTTGATAAGGCTTCAAAATTATCTTTTCAGCAAGCTCTGCATCGTCATAGTTTGACAAGAGCACACGCCCTGCTTGGTATTCTGCTGGAATCGCCACTTCAGCTTCACTTCCATAGAAATGATTGAGTACCAAGAGTTTTTGACCGTCTAAGTAGCGTTCAAAGGCGTAGACTTCTTGACTATCCTCAAATGCTGGCTGATAGCTTCCTTCTGAAATAATAGGCATTTCTTTGCGCAAGCGAATCAATTCTTTATAGAATTTAAAGATTGGTCCATCGATTTCATTTTCAACGTTGATGTCTTTATAAGATTTACCAACTTTCAACCATGGAGTGCCTGTTGAAAAACCTGCATTCTCAGAAGCATCCCATTGCATGGGTGTACGCGAATTATCTCGTGACTTAGCTTGAATAATCTTAAAGGCTTCCTCAGGAGACTTACCTTGGTCCAAAAGCATCTGGTAGGCATTGATGGATTCCACATCCACGTAATCTGCCATAGAATCATAATCTGGATCTATCATCCCGATTTCTTCACCCATGTAGATATAAGGTGTTCCACGTGATAGGTGAAGGCTAGCTGCTAGCATGGTCGCTCCTTCATTACGAAAGTTCTTAATATCCACAAAGCGATTCAAGGCACGAGGTTGGTCATGGTTATTCCAGAAAAGGGCACTCCAACCACCTCGTTCACTCATTTCCTTACCCCAGGTATGATAGAGACGTTTGAGCTCTTCAAAATCAAAGGGAGCAATAGTCCATTTTTGACCATCTTCATAATCTACTTTAAGATGATGGAAGTTAAAGGCCATAGACAACTCGTGACGCTCCGGTGCTGAATAGAGAACACAGTTGTCAATGGTTGTCGAGGACATCTCTCCAACTGTCATAAAGCTATCATCAGAACCAAAGGTCGCTTCATTCATCATACGAAGATAGTCATGGACAATTGGTTTATCCGTATAAGCTGGTTTCCCTTCATTTTCAGGGCAATCCACTAAGACTTCATCTTTCCCAATCAAATTGATCACATCGAAACGGAAGCCTTTGACTCCCTTGTCACGCCAGAAGTTGACCACCTTGAACAACTCCTTACGGACATTGGGATTGCGCCAATTAAGGTCCGCCTGTGTTTCATCAAAGAGGTGAAGATAGTATTTCCCTGTATCTCCAAAAGGAGCCCAGGCAGAACCACCAAATTTAGACAACCAATCGGTTGGTTGGTCCTGAATAAAGAAGAAATCTTGATAATACTGGTCTCCAGCCAAAGCTTTTTGGAACCACTCATGCTCCGTTGAGCAATGGTTGAGCACCATATCTAACATGAAATCAATCTTGTGCTCTTTTCCGACACGGACCATTTCTTCAAAATCAGTCATGTCTCCAAAGACAGGATTAACGGCTGTATAGTCTGAAATATCGTAACCATTGTCACGTTGTGGGCTCGGATAGAAAGGATTGAGCCAAACCATATCCACGCCTAACTCTGATAGATAAGGAATTTTTTCAATGATGCCTCTGAAGTCACCGATTCCATTTCCTGTAGTGTCCTTATATGATTTTGGATAAATTTGGTATACAACCTTTGTTTTATCTAATGCCATGTAATTTTCCTCTTTTGTTCTTTATATGTAGAGGTGGAACCGTAACGTCTCCACCCCTTAGCTTATTTTGTTCGATGAGCAATCATGAGAGCATCACCACGTTTGATATCACGTGGAAGATCCCCTTCAACATCTGCTTGGAAATCATCTTGATTTGTAATGATAACTGGAGTCTCAGTGACCAAACCAGCCTTTTTAATAACATCCATATCAAAACTAATCAATTGTTGACCAACAACAACTTTATCACCTTGTTCAACATGAGCCACAAAACCTTTTCCGTCAAGGCTAACGGTATCCATACCAATGTGCATTAGCATTTCAACACCTTCTTCAGAAACGATGCCTACGGCGTGCTTAGTTGGGAAGAGTACTGTCACTGTACCATTTACTGGTGAAACCAATTCGCCTTGACTTGGTTCGATGACTACCCCCTGTCCCATGACACCTGATGAGAAAACTGGGTCTGTGGCTTGGCCAAGTGGTTTAACTTGACCAGCAAGTGGGCTAACAACCTCTGCTGATTCAGCAAGAACTGTTGGAGTCGCAGTATGTGATGCAAATTCAGCCTCTTCTTGAGCTGCAAATTCTTCCTTAAGTTCTGTATCATCTTCTGTCTTAGTAAAGAGACCCGCCTTGCGGAAGAAGAAAGTTAGGACCATAGGTACAATGATAGCAACAAGCATTATTGCTGCAAATGGAATCATATATTTAGGTTGAATTGATAGGATACCAGGCAAACCACCAATACCGATAGAGGCCGCTGTAACGTTAAAGGTTACTGATAAAAGACCTGCGATAGAGGAACCAATCATACCCGCAACAAATGGGTAAATATATTTGACGTTAACCCCGAAGAGGGCTGGTTCTGTAACACCAAGATAAGCTGAAATAGTAGCTGGAAGTGAAATTTGAGCCTCACGTTCATCATGACGATGCATAATATAGTAAGCAAAAACAGCTGAACCTTGAGCAATATTTGATAGAGCAATCATAGGCCAAAGAGCTGTTCCACCAGCATCTGCAATTAACTGAGTATCGATAGCATTGGTCATATGGTGAAGACCAGTAATAACGAACGGCGCATAAAGTGCACCAAAAACAGCACCGAAAAGCCATTTTACAGGACCTGTCAAACCAGCAAGAACCACTGTTGAAAGGGCTTGGCCAATAGTCCAACCAATAGGACCTAAAACAGTATGAGCCAAAATAAGGGCTGGAATCAATGACAAGAACGGTACAAAAATCATTGATACTACTTCTGGTACATGTTTACGCCAGAAAATTTCAAGATAAGAAAGTGATAAACCAGCAAGAAGGGCTGGAATAACTTGCGCTTGATAACCTATACGATTAACAGTAAAGAATCCAAAATCCCAAACCCAATTCTTAGCAATTTCAGACGCTGGTGTCGATGCTACTGAATAAGCGTTAAGCAATTGTGGTGACACCAGACAGATCCCCAAAACAATTCCAAGAATTTGGCTAGTTCCCATTTTACGAGAAACAGACCAAGTAATACCTACAGGCAAGAATTGGAAAATAGCTTCACCAGGTAGCCATAAGAAATGATTCACACCTGACCAGAACTGCGAAACCTCGGTAATTGTCTTACCGTCAAGCATTGACCAATGCACACCCTCAAGAACGTTACGGAAACCAAGAATCAATCCCCCAACGATAAGGGCTGGAATAATAGGTGTAAAGATCTCCGCTAAGGTTGTCATAACACGCTGAACTGGATTTTGGTTGCTCTTAGCAGCTGATTTAGCAGCCTCTTTAGAAACACCTTCAATCCCTGATACAGCTGTGAAATCGTTATAAAAGATTGGCACATCATTACCAATGATAACTTGGAATTGACCTGCATTGGTGAAAGTCCCCTTAACAGCAGGAATGGCTTCGATTGTTTTCACATCTGCCTTCTTGTCATCACCAAGAACGAAACGCATACGCGTCGCACAGTGAGTAACAGCAGTCACATTTTCTTTACCACCGATTGCAGCAAGCAGATCTTTGGCTTCTTGTTCAAATTTACCCATTTGAATCTCCTTTTCTTTTTTGACAATATCTGATTGACTTGATAAACTAATTGTAAACGGTTGCAAATTTGTCTGCAAGTGTTCCGGAATTTTTTTAACATATTTTTTGAAAAAAACATTAGTTGTATGTTTTTTTACCTACAAATGAGGAGAGCGATGAAAAAATACCAGATTATTTATAAGGATTTAGAGATAGCTATCCATGATCAAAAATATCAAGTGGGAGACTTTCTCCCGACCGAGCAAGAACTGGGTCAATCTTACCAGGTTAGTCGAGACACTATACGAAAAGCATTAACCTTACTCGTTGAAGAAGGCTTGGTCAAAAAGATTCATGGCTCTGGCTCCCAGGTTATTAACCAGGAACAAATCAACTTTCCTGTGTCTGACCTTACTAGTTACCAGGAGCTAATAGTACAACAAGGCCTTAATTCGCAAACCAACGTTATTTCTCTGGATAAAATCATCGTTGATTCCAAACTCTCAGAAAGAACTGGGTTTTCTAATAGCCGACAGGTCTGGCGTGTTGTTCGTCAAAGAGTCGTCGATAGCTGCGCCTCTGTTATAGATATTGATTACCTAGATACTAGCCTTGTTCCTCAACTAAACCGTAGCATTGCTGAACACTCTATTTACGACTACATCGAGAATCAGCTCAACCTTAGCATTTCCCACGCCTTTAAAGAAATCACTATTGATAATGCTACCGATCAAGATAAGATTCTTATCGACCTAGGTAAAGACCAGCACGTTGTTTGTATCCGTTCTAAAGTTTATTTAACTAATGGAAAACAGTTCCAATTTACGGAAAGTCGCCACAAACTTGAAAAATTCAAATTTGTCGATTATGCCAAGCGTCGTCATTGAAAGAAAGGGCTCTGCTCACAGAAAAAGTATCGGACAAGAATGTCCGATACTTTTTAGTTTTTACGGATAGGATCTGCTAGATACTCAGCACGAGCTCCACCAATTAACTTAGGACGACTCGCCAAAGCAGTCACATGAGCACCACCTAATTCTGGAGTAATCGGGCGAAGAGGAACTTGGACCCTCTTCACATGCATACCAATAGAGGTATCCCCAATATCGATACCAGCCTGAGCGACAATTTCCTCCACCTCAACAGGATCCTTCATATAGTCGAAAGCAGCCAGCTGACCACTTCCCCCAGCATGCAAGGTCGGAAGAACATTAACAATTTCCAAATCTTTAGCCATGGCGAGCTCACGCTCAACAACCAAAGCACGATTCAGATGTTCGCAGCCTTGAACAGCCAGGTAAATTCCTTTAGATTCCAAAACTTCAAGAATCGTTTTCACAATTCGTTGGCCAATTTCACGGCTAGAGGCTTTTCCGATTATCCCACCAGCGACCTCACTGGAAGACAATCCCAAGACAAAGATAGCTCCTCGCCCAATAGCGGAACGTTCAACAATATCTTCTACAAGCACACGTGTCTTCTCTTCTAAATCTAGCAACATCACAACAGCCCTCCTTTAGACAACAGCTGTATTCAGGATTCGCACAATAAGATAGTACAGAATCACAAAAAAGATAAGGAAAAATCCCCCTAATAATAATAACTGCCCACGGCGTTTCTTACTTAGATCCCAAGAGAAACCAAATCCCATCAAAAAAGGACCAACACTATAACTTAACATAAACCATAAATCTACGCGTGCTATATGCCAAAAAGAAGAAATAAAGGCCACTAAACCTATTAAGGATAATATCCAAGAAAACTCCCAACAATCTGATTTAGCAAAAGCCAAGCCTATTAAGAAGCAGCCCAAGGCAGGCATGATAATAAATGATAGGGTCATAAAATAAAACATGCCATTATTATAGCATGTTTTACAGTTTCATGTTAGTGGCGGTTAATGACACCATAAGCAATAGTGAATGCAATAGCAGCAATACCCACAACGATTGCCATGACAGCCCAGAAAATAGTCATCGCACGGCGTCCCTTGCGATTGTTGAAAGGAAGTCCCCAACCAATCATGATGACACCTAGCAATCCAAGCCAGATTTTATAAGTGATAACAATCGCCGCATCAAAATAGGCAAAAGCAACCAAACCTAAACCTAGCAAAGAAATCAAATAAGACCACTTACCCTTCAAAAATGAAGGCAAGGCCCAACCAAATAACACTAAACCTAGTAGAGCAAGAGCTCCACCACCAAAAAATACAGGTACAATATAATTATCAAACATATTCATATTATAGCATATCTTAAAAAGTTAGGAAATAGAATCTATCAACCAAAGCCATATCCAATCTTTAAAATTTGTTTCCTCTCAATCACAGATTGATTCGCAGATACTAACTATTTATTTGGGTACAAAAAAACAAGACCCAGAAAGGACCTTGTTTTAATAGCCTAATTGCGCTTTGTTTGCACTACATCTATAATCAAAAGGAACTGAGATTTAGAAAGTGTGGCAAATTTGTGGCAAAACATAAGAAAAAGGCTTGTCCATATTGGACAAACCCTTTATTTTCAAGCTTATATAGTCTAATTAAGCTTTGTTTGCTGAACCGAATACGTCGATACGTTCTTCAACAGCTTCTGTAATAGCTTCGAAACCTGGTTTCAAGAATTTACGTGGGTCGAAGAGTTTCTTCTTGTCGTATTCTGCTTCATTTGCTTCGTATTCAGCAACAAATTTACGTGTTGCGTTAGCAAATGCGATTTGACATTCAGTGTTAACGTTAACTTTAGCAACACCAAGTTTGATAGCTTCTTGGATTTGATCATCAGGAATACCTGATCCACCGTGCAATACGATTGGGAAGTTAGGAACAGCTTCTGTCAATTTTTGCAAGTGGTCAAGGTGAAGTCCGCTCCAGTTTTCTGGGTAAGGACCGTGGATGTTACCGATACCTGCTGCAAGGAAGTCGATACCAGTTGCAACCATAGCTTTAGCATCTTCGATTGGTGCCAATTCACCATCACCGATGATACCATCTTCTTCACCACCGATTGTACCAACTTCAGCTTCAACTGATACACCGTTAGCGTGTGCAAATTCAACAACTTTAGCTGCTTTTTCAAGGTTTTCTTCAACTGGAAGGTGTGAACCGTCAAACATAACTGAAGTGTAACCTACACGGATACATTCCAAAGCGTCATTGTAGTGACCGTGGTCAAGGTGAATAGCAACTGGTACAGTGATACCCATTGATTCAACCAATTCTTCGATAAGGACTTTACACAATTTGTAACCACCCATGTACTTAGCTGCACCCATAGAAGTTTGGATAAGTACTGGAGCTTGTTTAGCTTCTGCTGCACGCAAGATAGCTTGAGTCCACTCAAGGTTGTTTGTGTTAAATCCACCAACTGCGTAACCATTATCACGAGCTGCTTGGACAAATTTTTCTGCTGAAACGATTGCCATTATAAAGGCCTCCTATATTTTTTTGGGTTTGAACCCGTTTACAAGTTTATTCTATCACAATTGAACTCAAAAAACTAGCTTTTCTACAATTTGTAAGCGTTTTGATTTTTTAATACAAAAAAACCAGTCATGTGACTGGTTACTCTGCGGAAAGAGGGACTTGAACCCTCACGACCTAAAGCGGTCACAGGATCCTTAGTCCTGCGCGTCTGCCAATTCCGCCATTTCCGCTAACAACATTAGTTATTATATCAAGATTGACAACTCGTGTCAATACTTTTTTGAAAGTTTTTTAATAACTTTCTCTTGTCTCTTTCGAAACAACTATTATATAATACCATTTATTGTTTGCTGACGTCAATACTTTTTTGACTTTTTTTAAATTTTTTAGCAAAAACTATCTATCATATCTCTTGTCAAAGGTTAAGCTAAACTCTTATTCAGCCTATCTAATTTCTCTCTAAGGGGAGCTAAGTAAACTTCTTCTCCAAAACCACGCAATTTTAAGCCATCCTCAGCACAAGACAATAACGATTCTGTCAAAGGTAAAATCATTTTGAGGTCTGTAGCAGAAATATCTTTTTTCGAAAATAAACGACGAATTCTAGGGTAATCATAGTCAAGTGCTTCAAAAAAAGGTGAGTCATTTAAAATATTTTCTAGATTTACCAAATTGACTAAAAGACCAAGGTGAAAGGCTGCTGGCGCAAAGGTTGATGAGAAAGGTTGGGTACAAACACTGCGAAACTCAACGGTTCCCCTAGTCGTTAAGTCTTGAAATTGATAAGAACGGTGAGTCTTAAAATCTTCCTCACTTGGTTCAATAGTGACTACTTCGCCACGAATAGAGTGTGCTTTGATAGATGGCGTACTCAGATAGTCTTTAGCGCGTATTGGTTCAAAATAGTAAGTTTCGTCACCACGCTTAGCAGTAAAAAGGGCTGTCTCAGACAAGTAAGAAAAATAGTCATCTTCATTCTTAAATACCTTAGGAAATACTCCTGCATTTTCCTCAAACACACCATGCATGGAATTCTCCCAGAAAACATCACGGGAAAGCGCTAAATCCCAATCAGAACCCCAAAACTCAGAGTTTGCCAATAATACTGCCTTGGGTCCCTCTATTTGGTTAAAAGCATTTAAGACTCTTAAATAGGATGTTTTTGAAACATCTAATTGTACCTGACTCCCACAGATGAAAGAAGCATATTCTGGATAATCATGAAAGAAAGGATCGTTCTTTGCTTTAGATAGCTCGAGAAAATCCATAAGCATTTCATAACGAGGAGATTTAACAGGTCTGTTGTCATTTTTTGCCCAGTTTGGATTCACTCCCCAACCTTGCAACTCATGATTATGATTCTGAAGATAGGATTGGATTATACTGAGGTAAGTATCCAGACGTTCCTCAACCTCAGAAATTCTCTCAGCCTTTGCAAAAGCAAACTCGATCGTATTGTACGAAACTTCAAAAAGAATCATGTCTCCAGAAACTTTATCGATAAGCTGAATAGGATTATTATAAGAATCATACTTATCAGCTTGAAAATCAAAATTATCCAAAAGATAGACTAGTAACTGTTTTGTAAGAGAGACATCTGTAGCATTACCACTCAAATTAACAACTGGGTATTCCAACTCAATCCCCACAAATAATTCGGGTTGCTCCTTAATTGGCTCATAGTACCTTTGCTTAAGCAGTTCCTTGGCTGTTGTCAAAATAATGTCCCCCTTTTTAAAATAAGCTTATTCCATTATATCAAAATATTCAGACGATTTATAGACAAAAAAACGCCTGCTTACGAAAAATAACCGTATTACCTTTCGTAAACAAGCGTTACATGCTTATTTATTCCCATTTTTATGATGAGTGTTCCCGCTAGGCGTATGCCCAGCGGTAGACCAGAGCTAGACTAAGAAAAGCTAAGCTATTCCATCATCATAACACTCAACAAAATTGATAAAAATTAAACAAGTTCGATGATTGCCATTGGGGCAGCATCGCCACGACGTGGTTCTGTTTTAAGGATACGAGTGTATCCACCGTTACGTTCAGCATAACGAGGTGCGATTTCTGAGAAAAGTTTTTGAAGAGCAGTTGTTGATGTATATTTATCAGTTGCTTCATCATAGCTTTCAGATGCAATTTCGTTACGTACAAATGCAGCTGCTTGACGACGTGCGTGCAAATCACCACGTTTACCAAGAGTAATCATTTTTTCAACTGTTTTACGGATTTCTTTAGCACGTGCTTCAGTTGTAACGATTGCTTCGTTAATGATAAGATCTGTAGTCAAATCACGAAGAACCGCTTTACGTTGTGAGCTTGTGCGTCCAAGTTTACGGTAAGCCATGTTATCCTCCTATATTATTATTTATCGTTTTTGAGTCCAAGTCCAAGATCAGCCAACTTAACTTTGACTTCTTCAAGAGATTTACGACCTAGGTTACGGACTTTCATCATTTCAGGCTCAGTTTTTTCTGTCAAATCATGAACGGTATTAATACCGGCACGTTTCAAACAGTTATATGAGCGTACAGACAAATCAAGTTCTTCGATGGTACGGTCAAGCACCTTTTCATCGTTCACTTTTTCAGTTTCTTTCATTACATCAGTAGCTTTAGCAACATCAGTAAGGTCAGTAAACAAGTTCAAGTGTTCAATCAAAACGCGAGCCGAGAGACCGAGGGCATCTTCAGGGATGATTGTTCCGTTTGTCATGATTTCGATTGTCAATTTATCAAAACCATCATTGCTACCTACACGGGCAGGTTCAACTTGATAATTGACTTTTTTCACTGGTGTGTAGATTGAATCTACAGCCAATGTTCCCACTGGTGCATCGTCTTTCTTGTTTTCATCTGCTGGAACATAACCACGGTTTGTAGCTACTGTCATAGTCGCTTTCAAAGAAGCGCCGTCAGCGATAGTGAAAAGATAATGATCAGGGTTAACAATTTCAATGTCGCTATCAGTCAAGATGTCTCCAGCAGTAACTTCAGCTGGACCTTGGACATCAAGTTCAATTGTCTTTTCGTCTTCGACGTAAGATTTTACAGCAAGTCCTTTAATATTAAGGATGATTTGCATCACGTCTTCACGGACGCCTGGTACGGTATCAAATTCGTGGAGTACTCCATCAATCTTAATTGATGTTACGGCAGCACCTGGAAGTGATGACAAAAGTACACGACGAAGAGAGTTACCCAAAGTTGTACCATAACCACGTTCTAGTGGTTCGATGACAAATTTGCCGTAATCTTTATTTTCATCAATTTTTGTTATTATTGGTTTTTCAAACTCAATCATTTATTATACTCCCTCGAAACGAACCTTGTGTACTATTGTTATTAAAGATTACACACGACGACGTTTTGGAGGACGACAACCATTATGTGGTACAGGTGTTACATCACGGATTGCTGTTACTTCAAGACCTGCAGCAGCAAGAGCACGGATAGCAGACTCACGACCTGAACCAGGACCTTTAACAGTTACTTCAACTGTTTTAAGACCATGTTCTTGTGCAGATTTAGCAGCAGCTTCTGAAGCCATTTGTGCAGCAAATGGTGTAGATTTACGAGAACCTTTGAAACCAAGAGCACCAGCTGATGACCATGCTACAGCGTTACCATGCACATCTGTAATCATAACAATAGTGTTATTGAAAGTAGCGTGAATGTGAGCAATACCAGATTCGATATTCTTTTTCACACGACGTTTACGTGTTGGTTTAGCCAATGTTTTTACCTCCTATTTTATTTTAATTATTTTTTCTTACCTGCAATCGCAACAGCTTTACCTTTACGAGTGCGGGCATTGTTTTTAGTGTTTTGTCCACGGACAGGAAGTCCACGACGGTGACGGATACCACGGTATGAACCGATTTCCATCAAACGTTTGATGTTAAGGTTAACTTCACGACGAAGGTCACCTTCAACTTTGATTGCATCCACTTCGCGACGGATAGCGTCTTCTTGATCATTTGTCAAATCTTTAACGCGGATGTCTTCAGAAACGCCTGCAGCAGCCAAGATTTTCTTAGATGTTGCAAGTCCGATACCGTATACGTAAGTAAGTGAAATTACTACACGTTTATCGTTTGGAATGTCAACTCCAGCAATACGAGCCATGATTTCTCCTTTCTATATTATCCTTGACGTTGTTTGTGTTTTGGATTTGTTGGACAAATTACCATAACACGACCGTTACGACGAATAACTTTACAGTATTCGCAAATTGGTTTAACCGATGGTCTTACCTTCATGTTTCAATCCCTCCAATTATTTCGATTATTTAAAGCGGTATGTGATGCGTCCACGTGTCAAATCATAAGGACTCATTTCAACAGTCACACGGTCACCGACCAAAATACGAATGTAGTTTTTACGGATTTTACCAGAAACTGTCGCCAAAATTTGGTGTCCATTTTCCAATTCAACAGTAAACATAGCATTAGGCATAGTTTCTACAACTTTACCTTCAATTTCAATCACGTCTTCTTTTGCCACGCAAAAGTACCCCCTAAAATTTCGATTTGATTTCCTCTGAGCACAGAGGTAACAATTATAAGTCAGACTAAAGTATTATAACATGCTTAAGTCTGATACGCAAGTAAGATTATATAATTATTTAATTGCTGCAATCGCTTTTTTAACATCAGCGAATACATCGTCGATATCTTGGTTACCTTGAATATCTGATACAAGACCAAGCTCACGGTAATGTGCAATAATTGGCTCACCTTGAGCAATATTCACATCCAAGCGGCGTTTCACTGTTTCTGGTTTGTCATCTTCACGTTGGTAATAGTCTTCTTCCTTGTAGTCAGCTGGTGGGTTGAATACTTTATGGTAAGTTTCACCTGTTTCGCGGTGAATAATACGACCACTCAAGCGTTCAAGAAGGCAAGATGGATCCACTTCGATATTGATTACTCCATCAAGCTCCAAACCAAGATCAACCAAGATTTGATCCAAGGAATGAGCTTGTTCGATTGTGCGAGGAAAACCATCCAAAAGGAATCCTTTTTCCTTAATGTCGTCTTGAGCCAAACGCTCTTTAACGATTCCGTTTGTTACTTCATCTGGTACCAATTCACCTTTATCGATGAATGATTTGGCCAAAACACCCATTTCAGTTTGGTTAGCCATAGCAGCACGGAACATATCACCAGTTGAGATGTGAGCTACACCAAATTCTTCAACAATTTTTGCAGCTTGAGTCCCTTTACCAGCACCTGGTAGACCCATAATTAAAAGATTCATCTTACGAACTCCTTATTTTTGTTTTCAAATAACTCTATCAAGGTTTTAACACATTGGTAGAGTTATCAAAAAACAAAAGAGAAGGGACAGAAAGTAACCTTTCTTTCCCTCTCAATTGTTCATGAGAAGACTTAGTCTTCAAGATTCATAAATCCAACGTACTGACGTTTCAATAGGTAACCTTCGAGTTGTTTCATACCTTCGATACCAGTTGAAATCAAGATCAAGAGAGATGTACCACCAAGCGCGATTGAGCTTGTAAGGTGCATAAACTGTTGAGCCGCAATTGGAGCCAATGAAATAAACGCGAGAAATACAGCCCCGATTGTTGCCAATCTCTTAAGCAATGAAGACATGTACTTTTCAGTCTCACGACCTGGACGAACACTAGGAATGTAAGACCCATTCTTTTGAAGATTTTCAGCAGTTTTTTCAGGATTTACTTGGACAAATGTGTAGAAGAATGAGAATAAGATAATCAATATCGCATAAGTAATCATTCCACTAGGTGTATTATACGAGAGTAGTCCTTGTAAGTGTGATAACCATGTAACCTTCGAGAAGAATGGAAGAATAGTACTAGGAATTGTTGTAATCGAGCTAGCAAAGATAACGGGAATAACACCAGCTGGATTTACTTTCAATGGAAGGTAAGAACTCGTTGGAGCCCCTTGAACCAATTTAGTATATTGAATTGGAATTTGATATTCTGCCTGTTGAACAAAGGTCGTAAAGAAGACAATCGCCAAACCTACCACAATTAACAAAGCAACTATGATATATGAACGAGTCAATTCTCCTGAACGAACATTGACAAAGAAATCCTCGTAAATCGTTGAGAACATTTTTGGAATAGAAGCAATAATCCCTGAAAAGATAATCATTGACACACCATTACCAAAACCTTTATCTGTGATTTGTTCACCAAGCCATGTCACAATTATGCTACCAGCAGTTAGAATTGTCCCAATCAATAGGTAGGTTGAAACATTTGGTGTTTTAACCAATGAAATTGATGAGAGAGTATTAAAACTTGCTGTAATACCAATCGATTGAACAAAGGCTAAAACAAGAGTAATATAGCGAGTCGCTTGGTTCAATTTACGACGACCAACTTCCCCTTGTTTGCCCCACTCCACAAATTTCGGATAGATATCCATCTGCAAAAGTTGGACGATGATTGATGCTGTAATGTAAGGACTAACCCCCATCGAGAAGATTGAGAAGTTATTCATGGCATTACCAGACACCAAGTTAAGCATGTTCAAGAAAGGTAAATCGCTTAATTGTTTCAAACTTTCCGCATTGATACCAGGAACTGTTACATGAGTCCCTACACGAAAAACGAAAATAATGAAGATTGTAAATAAAATCTTATTACGAACGTTTTTGACTTTCAATGCGTCTTTTAATAGTTTAAAGAACATAATGAGTTACCCCTCATTAGATGACTTCGATTGAACCACCTTTAGCAGTGATAGCTGCTTCAGCAGATTTTGAGAATTTAGCTGCTTTAACAGTCAATTTCTTAGTCAATTCGCCGTTACCAAGAACTTTAACGCCTGATTTTTCAGCACGAACGATTCCAGCTTCTTTAAGAACTGCTGGAGTTACTACTGTACCATCTTCAAAGACGTTCAATTGATCAAGGTTTACAAGTGCGTATTCTTTAGCGTTGATGTTAGTGAATCCGCGTTTTGGAAGACGACGGAACAATGGAGTTTGTCCACCTTCAAATCCTGGACGTACGCCACCACCGCTACGAGCTTTTTGACCTTTTTGACCACGGCCTGAAGTTTTACCGTTACCAGATGAAGTACCACGACCTACACGGTTGCGGACTTTACGAGAACCTTCAGCAGGTTTCAATTCATGAAGTTTCATTATTATTTTCTCCTCTTTTTGTAAAATGCTAGCGCCTCTAACCAAGTAAGGTAGCTTGATTAGAAACTCGCCTATACATGAAATTCAGTTTAAGTCGCAAGGTAACCCTCACGACTTAAATCAATTTTTATTTAACGTCTTCTACAGTTACCAAGTGAGATACTGCGTTGACCATACCACGGATAGCAGCGTTGTCTTCTTTAACAACTGAGCTATTCAATTTACCAAGTCCAAGAGCAACAACTGTTTTACGTTGTTCTGGTTTGCGTCCGATTGGAGACTTAGTCAAAGTAATTTTAATTTGAGCCATTGTTATCTCCTTTCTTATGCCAAGTCAGATACTGAGATGCCACGAAGAGCCGCAACTTCTTCAGCACGTTTAAGTTGTTTCAATCCTTCAACAGTCGCACGAACGATGTTGATTGGAGTGTTTGAACCGAGTGATTTAGATGTTACATCAGCAACACCAGCCAATTCGATGACGGCACGAACTGCACCACCAGCGGCAACCCCAGCCCCTTCAACAGCTGGTTTCAACAATACTTTCGCTCCACCAAATTCTGAACGAACTTCGTGAGGAATAGTTGTACCAACCATAGGAACTTCGATAAGGTTTTTCTTAGCTGCTTCAACTGCTTTACGGATAGCT
The DNA here is from genome assembly GCF_016648645.1 of Streptococcus sp. 22.1. Classification (NCBI taxonomy): domain Bacteria; kingdom Bacillati; phylum Bacillota; class Bacilli; order Lactobacillales; family Streptococcaceae; genus Streptococcus; species Streptococcus sp. 22.1. Next base: position 55,558 of record NZ_JACLQK010000009.1, read on the forward strand.
TCTGGAACCTCTTGAGATTTACCAGTACCAAATCCTACGCGACCATTACGGTCACCAACAACAACAAGAGCAGCAAAACGCATGTTGCGTCCACCTTTTACAACTTTAGTAACACGGTTGATAGCAACTACGCGTTCTTCAAGTTCTACTGCATTATCTTTAAATGCCATTATTAAGTGTCCTCCCTATTAGAATTTCAATCCGTTTTCACGAGCTGAGTCAGCCAAAGCTTTAACACGTCCGTGATAGAGATATCCACCGCGGTCAAACACCACTTCAGAAATACCTTTAGCTACTGCGCGTTCAGCAACAAGTTTACCGACAACAACGGCTTGTTCTGTTTTAGTTCCTTTAGAAACTTCTTTATCAAGAGTTGATGCACTTGCGAGCGTTACACCCGCTACGTCATCAATAACTTGAGCGTAGATGCCTGTATTAGAACGGAAAATGTTCAAACGTGGGCGATCAGCAGTTCCAGAGAGTTTTCCGCGAACGCGACGGTGGCGTTTTTGGCGGAGTTTGTTTTTATCTGGTTTCGAAATCACAATTTTCACCTCTTAATTATAATGCTAGCTCATGAGAGCTTTTGGTAAAGTGACAATCCACAAAGAATTGCCATAAGGATAGAATCCTATTATTTACCAGTTTTACCTTCTTTACGACGTACGTATTCACCAACGTAACGGATACCTTTACCTTTGTAAGGTTCTGGTGAACGAAGGCTACGGATGTAAGCTGCTGTCTGACCAACAACTTCTTTGTTAATACCACTTACAACGATTGAAGTTGCAGATGGTACTTCAAAAGTAATACCTTCTGGAGCTTCAACTTCGTCTTGGTGAGATTTACCAACTGAAAGAACAAGTTTTGTTCCTTGGAGTTGCGCACGATATCCGACACCGCGCATTTCAAGTTCTTTTTTGAAACCTTCAGAAACACCAACAACCATGTTGTTCAAGTTTGCACGTGAAGTACCGTGGATTGTTTTGTTTTCTTTTGAGTCGTTTGGACGGTGAAGTGTAACTTCATTGCCTTCAACTTTGATTTCAATGTTTTTGTTAAACTCACGAGTGAGTTCGCCTTTAGGTCCTTTAACAGTAACAACGTTATCGTTGTTTGTTACTTCAACACCAGCAGGCAAAGTAATAACTTTATTACCAATACGTGACATAGTATTTAATTCTCCTGTTAGATTATCAAGCCACAAAGTGACTAGTTTTCACGGGGATGAGTTTCATAGAATATAATCAACGAAACTCGCACAAATCATTGAGATAAGTGCTTAGTATCAACTTCTTACCAAACGTAAGCGATAACTTCTCCACCAACGTTCTTTTGACGAGCTTCTTTATCAGTCAAAAGACCTTCTGAAGTAGAGATGATCGCGATTCCAAGTCCGTTAAGAACTTTAGGAACATCTTCACGTTTAGAGTAAACACGAAGACCTGGTTTAGAAATACGTTTCAAGTTAGTGATAACACGTTCACCGTTTTGTCCGTATTTCAAGAATACGCGGATGATACCTTGTTTGTCATCTTCGATAACTTCAACATTTTTTACGAAACCTTCACGTTTAAGGATTTCAGCGATACCTTTTTTAATGTTTGATGCAGGTACTTCAAGTACTTCGTGTTTAGCTTGGTTAGCGTTACGAATACGTGTCAAGAAATCTGCAATTGGGTCAGTCATAACCATTTTATATTTTCTCCTCTTACTAGTAGTTTGAATAATTCACTTGCTAGTTAATGATTGAGCTAGGCTCAGATTGTGTTAAATACATTCAAATTAGGTGAAACTAACTTAAATGTACCATGTTTTTTACCAAGAAGCTTTGGTAACACCTGGAATTTGACCTTTGTAAGCCAATTCACGGAAGCAAACACGGCAAAGTTTAAATTTGCGATAAACTGAGTGTGGACGTCCACAACGTTCGCAACGAGTGTAAGCTTGCGTAGAGAACTTCGCAGGGCGTTTGTTCTTAGCAATCATTGATTTTTTAGCCAATTTATTTACCTCCTAGATTATTTTGCAAAAGGCATTCCAAGGCCTTTAAGCAATTCACGACCTTCTTCGTCAGTGTTAGCAGTAGTTACGATAACGATATCCATACCACGTACTTTATCAACATCGTCGAAGTTGATTTCTGGGAAGATAAGTTGTTCTTTAACACCAAGTGTGTAGTTACCACGTCCATCAAATGATTTAGTTGGAACACCATGGAAGTCACGAACACGTGGAAGTGATACTGATACCAATTTATCCAAGAATTCGTACATGCGTTCACCACGAAGGGTAACTTTAGCACCGATCGCTACACCTTCACGAAGACGGAAGCCAGCGATTGATTTCTTAGCTTTAGTAATCAATGGTTTTTGACCTGAAATAAGTGCCAACTCAGCAGCAGCTTTTTCAAGAGTTTTAGCGTTGTTTACAGCTTCACCAACACCCATGTTGATAACGATTTTATCAACTTTTGGCACAGCCATAACTGAAGAATAATTGAATTTTTCAGTCAAAGCTGGAATTACTTCGTTAGTGTATTTTTCTTTAAGACGGTTAGCCATTTAATACTTTCTCCTTTCCTTCGTGATTAGTCAAGCACTTCGCCTGATTTTTTGTTGTAACGAACTTTTTTGCCGTCAACAACTTTGTAACCTACACGTCCAGCTACACCGTTCTTGTCAAGAACTTGAACGTTTGAAGCGTGGATTGGTGCTTCTTTTTCCACGATAGCACCTTGAGGGTTTTCAGCTGATGGTTTTTGGTGTTTTTTGATGATTGCAACACCTTCAACAACAACTTTATTTACTTTTGGAAGAGCTTTAAGAACTACTGCTTCAGTTCCTTTGTCTTTACCAGCAATAACGCGAACTTTATCGCCTTTTTTTACAAACATTTGAGTATTTCTCCTATTATTTCTTACGCCCTAATGGGCACCCTGAACATTTCAGGGGACTAAGTTTGTGTTAATTCAGATTAAAGTACTTCTGGCGCCAAAGATACGATACGCATGTATCCACCTTCACGCAATTCACGTGCAACAGGGCCAAAGATACGAGTTCCACGAGGAGTTTTGTCATCGCGGATGATTACTGCAGCGTTGTCATCAAACTTGATGTATGAACCGTCTGGACGGCGAGCACCAGTTTTTGTACGAACGATAACAGCTTTAACAACATCACCTTTTTTAACAGCTCCACCTGGTGTAGCTTGTTTAACAGTTGCAACGATAACGTCGCCGATGTTAGCGAATTTACGTCCTGAACCACCAAGAACTTTGATAGTCAAGATTTCACGAGCACCGCTATTATCAGCAACTTTTAAGCGACTTTCTTGTTGAATCATTTCAATTGTCTCCTTTTAGTTTTATTAGATAATAACAGCTTCTTCCACAACTTCTACAAGACGGAAGCGTTTTGTAGCTGAAAGTGGGCGAGTTTCCATGATACGAACGATATCGCCTTCTTTAGCAACGTTGTTTTCATCATGTGCTTTGTATTTTTTAGAATAGTTGATACGTTTACCATAGACTGGGTGGTTACGTTTAGTTTCAACTACAACTGTGATTGTTTTATCCATCTTGTCAGATACTACGCGTCCAACAAGGGTTTTACGTTGATTACGTTCCATTATTAGAATTGCTCCTTTCCCAATCTATTATTTGATTTCAGATTGCACAGTTTTAACACGTGCAATTTGTTTTTTCACTTCGTTCAAACGGGCAGTTTGATCAAGTTGACCTGCTGCAGCTTGGAAACGAAGGTCGAAAAGTTCTTTCTTAAGTTCGTTTTCTTTTTTAGCAAGCTCTTCTTGAGACAAGCCACGAAGCTCAGCAACAAACTTTTTGATTTCTTCAAGTTTCATGTCTTCTCCTTATTCTGCTTCACGTTTCACGAATTTACATTTAACTGGCAATTTGTGGCTAGCAAGACGAAGCGCTTCACGTGCAACTTCTTCAGAAACACCTGCGATTTCGAACATTACTTTACCACGTTTAACTGGTGCTACCCAACCTTCAGGTGCCCCTTTACCAGAACCCATACGTACACCGATAGCTTTAGCAGTGTATGATTTGTGTGGGAAGATCTTAATCCAAACCTTACCACCACGTTTCATGTAACGAGTCATGGCAATACGAGCAGCCTCGATTTGACGGTTTGTAATCCAGTGGCTAGTTGTAGCTTGAAGACCGTATTCACCGAATGATACTTCTTTACCACCTTTAGCCTCACCGCGCATTTTTCCACGGAATTCACGACGGTGTTTAACACGTTTAGGTACTAACATTTGTTATTTGCCTCCTTTAGTGTTTTTACGAGCTGGAAGAACTTCTCCACGGTAGATCCAAACTTTAACACCAAGTTTACCGTAAGTTGTGTCAGCTTCTTCCCAAGCGTAATCGATATCAGCGCGAAGTGTGTGAAGTGGAACTGTACCTTCAGAGTATCCTTCTGCACGGGCGATATCTGCACCGTTCAAACGACCTGATACTTGAGTTTTGATTCCTTTAGCTCCAGCACGCATTGCACGTTGGATAGCTTGTTTTTGTGCACGACGGAAAGCAACACGTTGCTCAAGTTGGCGAGCAATTGTTTCACCAACAAGGTGAGCGTCCAAATCAGGTTTCTTGATTTCAACGATGTTGATGTGTACTTGTTTTCCAGTCAATTTATTAAGTTGAGCGCGAAGAGCGTCAACGTTTGATCCACCTTTACCGATTACCATACCTGGTTTTGCAGTGTGAAGTGAAACAATAACTTTGTTTACAGCACGTTCGATTTCAATAGTTGAAACTGAAGCGTCTGCAAGTTCTTTTTGAATGAATTTGCGGATTGCCAAATCTTCGTGAAGGTAATCTGCGTATTCTTTTTCAGCATACCATTTCGCATCCCAGTCACGGATGATCCCGACACGCATACCAATTGGATGTACTTTTTGACCCACGAGTTTACCTCCTTATTTTTCTGACACAACTACTGTTACGTGAGTTGTGCGTTTGTTGATTGGTGAAGCTGAACCTTTCGCACGTGGACGGAAACGTTTCATTGTTGGTCCTTCGTTTGCGAATGTTTCAGATACTACCAAGTTAGCTTTTTCCAAACCAAAGTTGTTTTCTGCGTTAGCGATAGCAGAGTTAAGAGTTTTCTCAACAATGCGAGCTGCTTTGTTTGGAGTGAATTTCAAGATTGCGATTGCATCAGCAACGTTCTTACCACGGATAAGATCAAGAACAAGACGTGTTTTACGAGGTGAAACACGCACTGTACGAGCCATTGCTTTAGCTGAAGTAATTTCTGCCATTGTGTCCTCCTCCTATTAACGACGTGTTTTCTTATCGTCAGCTGCGTGACCTTTGTAAGTACGAGTTGGTGCAAATTCACCAAGTTTGTGACCTACCATGTCTTCTTGGATGTAAACAGGAACGTGTTTACGTCCATCATAAACTGCGATAGTGTATCCGATGAAACTTGGGAAAATCGTTGAACGACGTGACCAAGTTTTAATTACTTTTTTCTTTTCGTCATTGGCTTGAGCTTCAACTTTTTTCATCAAATGCTCATCGACGAAAGGTCCTTTTTTAAGACTACGTCCCATTTTGTAGTTTTCTCCTTTAAATTGAATGTACCACAGCGGCTTGCACTAAGAAATGCTACCGAGTTGGCGGATGTTATGTGCTAAGCGACTAAATTATTTTTCGTTACGACGACGAACGATAAGTTTGTCAGATTTAGCTTTCTTGTTACGAGTTTTAAGACCAAGCGCAGGTTTACCCCATGGAGTAGATGGCGCTTTACGTCCAACTGGTGCTTTACCTTCACCACCACCGTGTGGGTGATCGTTAGGGTTCATTACAGAACCACGAACTGTTGGGCGAATACCCTTCCAGCGATTACGGCCGGCTTTACCAAGGTTGATAAGTGATTGTTGTTCGTTACCTATAGTACCGATAGTTGCACGACAAGTACCAAGAACCATACGAACTTCGCCTGATTGAAGACGAACAAGTACGTATTTACCTTCTTGACCCAAAACTTGAGCAGAAGCACCAGCGGCACGGATAAGTTCAGCACCTTTACCTGGTTGAAGCTCAATGTTGTGGATAACTGTACCAACTGGGATGTTTGCAAGTGGAAGAGCGTTACCAATCTTGATATCCGCATCTGGACCTGAAACGATACGTTGACCTACTTCAAGACCTTTAGGTGCGATGATGTAAGCTTTAACCCCGTCAGTGTAGTGTACAAGAGCGATGTTTGCAGTACGGTTTGGATCATACTCAATTGTTTTAACAACTGCTTCAACGCCATCTTTGTTACGTTTGAAGTCAATCAAACGGTAGTGACGTTTGTGTCCGCCACCTTGGTGACGTACAGTGATACGACCGTTGTTGTTACGACCAGCTTTGTTCTTAAGAGAAACAAGCAATGATTTTTCAGGAGTGCTTGTAGTGATTTCTGCGAAATCCAAAGAAGTCATGTTACGACGGCCATTTGTCGTTGGTTTATAAACTTTAATACCCACGTTAATTTCTCCTTTGATTATTCAGCTTCAGCTGCAAACAACTCGATTGCTTTAGAATCAGCTGTAAGAGTGATGATAGCTTTTTTAGTTTTTGAAGTGAAACCAGTGTAACGTCCAACACGTTTTTGTTTTGGTTTAACAGTTACAGTGTTCACGCTAGCAACTTTAACACCTTCAAATGCAGCTTCAACTGCTTGTTTGATCAAGAGTTTGTGTGCACGTGTATCAACTTCGAAAGTGTATTTTCCTGCTTCAAGAGCAATCATAGATTTCTCAGTGATAACAGGTTTTTTGATTACGTCATACAAATTCATTATGCAAGAACCTCCTCGATTGATGAGATAGCTTCTTTAGTAACAAGAAGTTTATCTGCGTTTACGATGTCAAGTACGCTTGCAGTTGCAGGAGTTGCAACAGTTACGTTTGCAAGGTTACGTGCTGAAAGTTCAGCGAATTTGTTTCCTTCTTCAACGATAACAAGTACTTTAGAATCGATGCTAAGAGCTGAAAGAACGTTTGCGAATTCAGCAGTTTTTGGAGCTGCAAATGAAAGAGCTTCAACTGCTACAAATTTATCTTCTGCAACTTTAGCTGAGTAAACAGATTTCAATGCAAGGCGACGAACTTTTTGTGGAAGTTTGTATCCGTAAGAACGTGGAGTTGGTCCGAAGACAACACCACCACCACGCCATTGTGGTGAGCGGATAGAACCTTGACGAGCACGTCCAGTTCCTTTTTGACGCCATGGTTTACGTCCACCACCTGATACTGCTGAACGGTTTTTAACCGCGTGAGTACCTTGGCGAAGGCTAGCACGTTGGCTGATTACGACATCAAATACTACTGATTCGTTTGGTTCGATACCGAAGATAGCGTCGTTAAGTTCAACTGTGCTAACTTCTTTACCAGTTTGGTCAAATAGTTTTACGTTTGCCATTTTTAACTGATTTCTCCTTTCTTATTATTTAGCAGCTTTAACTGCTGATTTGATAGTGATAAGAGATTTCTTAGCACCTGGTACGTTACCTTTGATAAGGATAACGTTTTTCTCTGGGATAACTTGTACAACTTCAAGATTTTGAATTGTCACACGGTTGCCACCCATACGTCCTGCCAAGTGTTTGTTTTTGAAAACACGGTTAGGCGCAACAGGTCCCATTGAACCTGGACGACGGTGATAACGAGAACCGTGAGCCATAGGTCCGCGTGATTGACCGTGGCGTTTGATAACACCTTGGAAACCTTTACCTTTTGAAGTACCAGTTACGTCAACAACATCTCCAGCTTCGAATGTGTCAACAGTGATTTCTGATCCAACTTCCAAGCCTTCAATGTTTTTGAATTCACGAATGAAGCGCTTAGGAGCTGTGTTAGCTTTCGCTACGTGGCCTTTGGCAGGTTTGTTGCTCAATACTTCGCGTTTGTCGTCAAAACCAACTTGAACTGCTTCGTAACCGTCTGTTTCAACAGTTTTAACTTGAAGCACAACGTTTGGAGTAGCTTCGATGACAGTAACAGGGATAAATTCACCTGCTTCAGTGAAGATTTGAGTCATTCCCACTTTTTTCCCTAAGATTCCTTTTGTCATGAGAAAATATTTCCTTTACTTTATTGTTTTTTCAAAAAGTTTTTTATGAGCGTTTTTTATGCTCAAAAAAGTTTTTAACGAGCGTTTTTTATGCTCATTGAATCAAACTTTAAATTAAAGTTTGATTTCTACGTTCACACCACTTGGAAGATCAAGTTTCATCAAAGCGTCAACTGTTTTTTGAGTTGGGTTGATGATGTCGATAAGACGTTTGTGTGTACGCATTTCAAATTGTTCGCGAGAATCTTTATATTTGTGAGTCGCACGAATAATTGTGTAGAGACTACGTTCAGTTGGAAGTGGAACTGGCCCAGCAACTGTCGCACCTGTGCGAGTTGCAGTTTCTACGATTTTTTCAGCCGCTGTATCAAGCGTACGGTGTTCGTAAGCTTTCAAACGGATACGAATTTTTTTGTTTGCCATTTTTTCTCCTCTTTCGTCTATTTAAGATAATAGGCTAGCTCCTCAAGAAAACCAACACGGATTGCGTGGCAGTGCAACCAGGCGTGTCGCAACCTCTTGTATCATAGCTAAGCGCTGTATTTACAGCACCATAATATAATAACAAAAGAACCCACTCATTGCAAGGGATTTTTTAAGTTTTTTTCTTTTTTCTTTATTTTCTTTTTGACTAAACAAAAAAATCCACCTTCGATGGATTTTTTATCAACTTTCTTTAGTGTAGTCGTACCCCATGTGTTCATAGGCTTTAACCGTTGCAACACGTCCTGTTCGTGTTCGCATAATAAATCCTTTTTGAATTAGATAGGGTTCATACATATCTTCTACCGTTTCTCGCTCTTCAGCAATATTAACTGACAAGGTCCCTAGACCAACCGGTCCACCACCATACATCTCAATCATGGTTCGGAGAATTTTTTGGTCGACATAATCTAGTCCTTCATGATCCACATCCAACATAGTCAACGCCTTGTCTGCAATCTTATCATCAATGATTCCATCACCCATAATTTGTGCATAGTCTCTCACACGCTTAAGTAGGCGGTTAGCAATACGTGGCGTTCCACGACTACGACGTGCTAACTCTAGGGCAGCCTCAGGTGTTATAGTCATATCAAAGATTTCTGAAGTACGTTCTATAATTTCCTTCAAATCTGGTAACTCATAATATTCCATATGACCATTAATCCCAAAACGAGCCCTCAATGGATTTGACAACATACCTGCTCGTGTGGTTGCACCCACTAAAGTGAACGGTGGTAACTCTAGGTGAACACTACGACTTGTTTCACCTGCACCAATCATGATATCGATGTAGTAATCTTCCATAGCACTATAAAGTACTTCTTCCACTGCCATAGGCATTCGATGAATCTCATCAATAAATAAGATATCACCTGGCTCCAAGTCATTTAGTATGGCAACCAGATCTCCAGCCTTCTCAATTGCTGGCCCAGACGTCTGCTTTAAATTGACGCCCATCTCATTAGCTATCACAAAAGCCATGGTCGTTTTCCCTAAACCTGGAGGACCAAACAAAAGAGTATGATCCAATGCTTCATCACGAAGTTTAGCTGCCTCTATAAAAATCTTTAATTGGTCCTTAACCTTATCTTGACCAATATATTCCTTAAAGTACTGAGGACGAAGGGTACGCTCAACATACTCTTCATCTCCTAGTAAATCATTATCTAATATTCTTGCCATAGGCTTATTTTAGCACAAAACAAAAAATGCAGTCAAAATTTGTCCATAAAAAAGAAGACAAGACTTGCCTTCTCTTTTGATTATTTCTTACCACCCTTAACTGGTGCCTTATCAGCTTTCTCTATAGCTTCTTTAATTGTCTTAGTATAGAGTTTAGCACCACGGTTAATAGAGTCGCTATCAGATCCAAAGTGAACCCCATCTGTACCATTCCAGATAGAAATATTTTCTTTAGCCACTTGATACCAGTCAGCAACCGTCACAAAGTCGTATTTCTTAGCCATCTCTAACTCATACTTACGTAACTGAATCAAAGATTGGGCCTCATTACCAGATTTACTACCATTATATGGTGTCACAAAGATAATATGGTGACCCTTAGGTAAATTCTTGATGATTTTATTAATAACGCCTTTATAGTCGTCAATCTCATTAACACCACCAGCAATGACAACATCCTTAGCAAGAGCATTACTATCCGCGTAATCTTTAAGCAAATCATTGATTGTTGATAGGTTACGACTGACAACTGCATCTATAGCGACATTATCAATACTTGATTCCAGCTGATCTTTTGATCTAAGAGCTACGGAGTCCCCTAAAACTGTCACTCCCTTATTCACACCAAATGAAGTAGCCTGACTGTTTTCCGCATTGGTACGCGTTAATTTCATCTTAGTCTGAGCTTGCGACAAACCATTAGCTTCTAAATCTTTCTCGAAGTTCCCTACAGCTGGCGCAAAGAGAGAAATAAGCACTGTAATTAAAGTAAGACCACTAAAAACATAAAGCACAATATGTCGGTACGGCGTCAAGTCTAAATCTATTCCAAAGAGACTGGCCTTTCTTCCTGCAATAAATGGCTCTATTATATAGTAGGAAAGTGTTGCGAAAACAATTGACAGAATCGTTGTCAGAATGACTGCAATAATATTATTGGTCAATTGACTAAAGATAATATATAGCGGCCAGTGAAAAAGATAGACACTATAGCTAATCTCTGCCAAATAACTAATAAGAGCAGGCTCTGATTTTCCAGGCAATTTCTCATGGAGGACACGGGCAGAGTAAATAATAACAGCCGTGAACAAACTAGCTAAAACAAAACCAAATAGATAGGTAATGCGTTCCTCGAAATGGAGAACTAAGCCCAACAATACGAGCAAGGCAAAACTTCCTACCATATAAAGGACTGTCTTTTTCAGAGTCCAAAGGCGTATATTTTTCTTGAACCTAGCGGTCGTTTCATACACACCTGAAAGTGTCGCAAAGAGAGAACCTAGGAAGAATGGATAGGCATGCGTAATTGATGAGAAATATAAGCGAGAAAAACTATCAACAAAGAAAGCGCTAATAAACATTGATAGGAAGCTCACCATAAAGCAGGCAAGAGATACCATAAAGACTAGGCTTCTAAATTGATTTTGGTGTTTGACACGCTTAGCTAGGAACCAAAGCAAGGCACCCCAAAGAATATAATAGTGAACCTCAATAGCCAGACTCCATGTATGGAGGTAAATATGCTGGTTAAATTGGTTCTCATAATTTCCCCCGGTCAAAATCTCATAATAGTTAGTTACAAAACCGATAACAGAGGTGATTTGACGTCCAATACCTGCAATAAAATCATTTCGAACCAAGAGCGCCAAAGGGGTACAGATAAGAACCATCAACACAAGTGGTGGTACTATCCGGTAAAAGCGTCGTCGCATAAAACCAAGGTAATCAATGCGATGCGTCCTAGATACCTCATCAATCAAAAGTGCTGTAATCAAATACCCTGAGAAGGTAAAGAAGACATCAACACCGATGAAGCCCCCAGGAAGAATACTTGGGAAGAAATGATAGATCAGAACCAAAAGAAGTCCTGTCACACGAATATAAGAAAACCAGTTAATTCTCATCCTTTAAAAATCCCCTGTTTAAATTTTCCTTTGTAGGTAACCTTATTTTCAGTAGTCAATTTTCCTTGACCATCGGCTTGACCAGACTTGAACTCTCCTTGATAAATCCAACCCTCATGAGATTTGAAGGTTCCTTGACCATTAAAGGAACCATTCTTAAATTCTCCCGTATAGGTATCACCATTATCATAGGTCAAAGTTCCTTGACCATTCAAACGATGGTTCTGCATCTGACCTTTATAGGCAATCTTAGTCCCATCAATCTTGATAGAATGTTGCGTTTTTATAGTCACCAAAAACAAGGACAGGGCGCATAAAATAATAACCCCTACTGTAATACGCTCAAATTGATTTCGGTCGATATCAATATTTTTAAAATCAAAATCCTTTAGTTGTTTAAAATTCATTGTCTATCCTTAATCCACTGTAACCAGTCTCGACAACCTGCAGTTACCAATTTATATGTTTCTTCAAAGTCACCTGTATACCATGGGTCCGGCACTCCACCAGGTCGGAAAAGCTTGATTTTATCGTCATAACGCCTTGCAGATATCTGTAAAAGATCCTCAACATTTGACTCATCCATTCCCACAACTAGATCAAAGAACTCAAAATCAGCCTGACTAATCTGTTGTGAGCCCTTGGAAGAGTCAAAAGAAATAGCATATTTCCTTAAAATCTTTTGGGTTCCTTGATGAACTGAATTTCCATGCTCCCATGAAGATGTCGCGCGACTTTCGATATGCAAAGACTTTTCTTGGTCCAGCTCTTTCATCACAAATTCTGCCATTGGGCTACGACAAATATTCCCCAGACAAACAAATACAATCTTATTCATTATTCACCTCTTGCCCAAAACTATTAAGAGATATGCTCACTTATTTTCTTCGTCAAAATTATGAACACACTTTTAAATCATGAAAGTAGGTTCTCATTAATTTTCATTTAATCAATCCATATTATACCGAAAAACTAATCAAATAGAAAGGTTTCTTTCCTAATCATATCGAAAAATTAGTAACCTTTTTTAACAGTTGCAATATTCATATTAATCTATATGTTTAAGGCGTGAGAAAAGAGAACCTAGTTTCCTAGATTCTCCTTTTGTTGGCTTTAGATATTTGACCAAACACTTTCAAGGATGTTTGTTTGTTCACGTCCTGGTCCTACAGAGAAAGTAGAGATACGTACACCTACCAATTCACCAACACGACGAACATAATTACGAGCATTTTCAGGAAGCTCATCTAAACTACGGCAACCTGTGATGTCTTCTTCCCAACCTGGCAATTCTTCATAGATTGGTTTACAACGTTTCAGTTGCTCAAGACTAGCTGGGTAGTGATCAATACGCTCACCATCAAGGTCATAAGCTACACAAATTTTTACAGTGTCAAGACCTGAGAGAACATCGATACAGTTCAAGCTGAGGTTTGTGATACCTGATACACGACGACTATGGCGCATCACCACTGAGTCAAACCATCCTACACGACGTGGACGTCCTGTTGTTGTTCCATATTCATGACCAACTTCACGGATGCGTTCACCAACTTCATCAAATAACTCAGTTGGGAAAGGACCATCACCAACACGACTCGTATAGGCCTTACATACACCAACTACCTTATTAATTTTAGATGGACCAACACCAGAACCGATTGTAACACCACCCGCAACTGGGTTTGATGACGTTACAAATGGGTAAGTACCTTGGTCAATATCAAGCATAACCCCTTGAGCTCCTTCAAAGAGGACACGTTTACCTGCATCAAGAGCGTCATTCAAGATAACGGATGTATCTGTGACATATTGCTTAATTTGTTGTCCGTAAGCGTAGTATTCTTCAAAAATCTCATCGAATGATAATTCTTCAGCTTCATACATCTTACTGAAAAGACGGTTTTTCTCAGCTAAGTTCGTTTTCAAACGATCAGCAAAGATTTCTTTGTCCAAAAGGTCTGCAATACGGATACCTACACGCGCAGCCTTATCCATATAGGCAGGACCAATACCTTTGTTAGTTGTACCAATCTTATTGTCACCTTTGGCGGCTTCTTGCAGTTGATCAAGTTTAATATGGTACGGCAAAATAACGTGTGCGCGGTCAGAAATACGAAGGCTCTCTGTTGACACACCTTCTGCATGAAGATATTCCAACTCTTTGACAAGTGATTTAGGATTGACCACTACACCGTTCCCGATAACAGAGATTTTCTCTGGGAAGAAAATACCTGATGGAATCAAGTGCAATTTAAATTTCTTACCATCTATAACAATCGTGTGACCTGCATTGTCTCCACCTTGATAACGTGCGATCACTTCGGCATCTTGACTTAGGAAATCTGTAATTTTCCCTTTACCTTCATCACCCCACTGGGTACCCACAACAACTACTGATGTCATATTATTTTGATAACGGACAGCTCCACCTTTACGAGGCTGTCCCCACCTTTCTTGAAAAACTTCACGGTGGGAATTTCACCCACAAGTTTTGCGTTACAGTTTATTATAGCAGAAAAAAGTCTATTTGTTCAACGTTGAAAGCGCTTCTTACAAAATATTCTGACAGTTATAGCTAAGATTGCAACTAGTTATTTACTATATCTTTTTAACCTTGCTTCTTATGTATAACTATCAGCTATTTTACCACTAAATAGTTCTAGTAGCTATTTAACCTGCTTCATATAATCATTTAACTGCCTTTGATTCTTTAAAATAATTGTCTTGTCAGAATAATTTTTAACAACTGCATTATATCGCTCTACATATTTTTTAGAACGTCCGTCTAATAAAATCCATTTCACAAATGCAAAATCAAATTTTTCATTACAACCTTCTGCCATGCTAGGACGTGTCTTTCCCCTATATGTTAAATAACGCCTAAACGCCCGATAGAGACAATTAACTCTGTTAAAGTTGAAATAGACAATACAGTCAGCTTCCCTCATACGTTCCTCATAAAGACAGGCCGAGTAATTCCCTTCAATAATCCAATCACTTTGTAGCATAAATGTTGATATATCGTCAGTCATTTCATCAACTGTTCGCTCTTGCCAATTTGATGTGAAATGAATTTTATCTAAATGAAGAACCTCACAATTGTAGTGTTGACCTAAAAAATTTGCCAAAGTCGACTTTCCAGAACCACTATAGCCAATGATTGCAATTTTCAACTCATGTCTCCTTTTTCAATTCTGTTTCTTGACTATTATCATAACACAAAGCATATATTTAGAAGAAATTATCATTGGGAACAACTCTCGTTTAGACAAATAAACACGTAAATTTCTGTTTAAAGTGAGTTCTTTCTTAGAAAAATAAAAAGAGACTTATAAGCAAGTCTCTTTCCGATATTAAGATGCCCCCTACAGGGCTCGAACCTGTGACCCATGGATTAAGAGTCCACTGCTCTACCAACTGAGCTAAGGAGGCTGGATGCTGTATTGGTACCGATGATCCACGGTTTGTATTGAACCCGCGACGTAAAAAAGCAGGTGGGCGACTCGCTACTAACTTCAGTTGCTTCTGGGTGAGCCAGCCTGCACACTGTTAATAGACCTCTGTCTCCCGATAATACAAAAATTAGTCGGTCAACACTTATATGTGGATTCGTATACCACAGCAATTTCTATGTTTTTATAATACCACTTTTGAAAATTATTGCAAGAGGAAAAATCAATTTTTTTGCAATCGTTTTCGTTGATTCCTCTCGTATTACCTAGATAACTTATCAATCCGTTCTTTATTAGCTCCAAGAGCTCTTTCATATTTCCCGGTTTCATTGGGGTGGAAATAATTCACACCTCTTAATTTATCCGGAAGGTATTGTTGCTTGACCCACTTTTCAGGATAAGCATGGGGATACTTGTAATCTTGTGCATTGCCCAGTTCCTTACTTCCAGCATAGTGCCCATCTCTCAAATGACGAGGAATCGGTAAATTTCCTGATTTTCTAAGGTCTGCCAAGGCAGCATCCATAGCCATATAAGCCGAATTCGACTTAGGAGATAAAGCTAAGTCAACAACTACATTGGCTATCAAAATACGCGCCTCTGGAAAACCTACTTTCTGTGCAGCTTCCAAAGCTGTAACCGTGTGAACTTGCGCATCAGGATTAGCTAAACCAATATCCTCGTATGCAATCACAGTCAAGCGCCGCGCTAGACTAGGGAGATCTCCTGCTTCAACCAAACGCGCTGCATAATGAAGACTGGCATTAACATCAGAGCCTCGAATAGATTTTTGCAAAGCAGAGAGCACATCATAGTGTCCATCACCGTCTTTATCCATGGTGATATAGCTACGTTGTAAACTATTTTCCACTGTATCTAAAGTAATATGGCGAAACCCATCTTCTGAAGCTGGCGTCGACATGACAGCTAGATCCAACGAATTATAAGCCGAACGTAAATCACCATTAGTAGCCGTAGCAATAAAATCTAGAGCATCATCATCTAACTGGACATCAAAGTCAAAACCACGCTCCTTGTCCTCTAAAACACCTAGGATAGCTTCCTTAATATCCTCGTTAGAGAGTGGTTCCAACTCAAATATTTGTACACGACTACGGATGGCTGGTGTTACAGAAAAAAACGGATTCTCCGTTGTAGCCCCAATCATGATAATATTACCATTCTCTAAGAGTGGTAATAAAAAGTCTTGTTTAGCTTTATCTAAACGATGAATCTCATCTAGGAGCAGAACTAAGCCACCTGAAAATTTAGCCTCTTCCGCAATTTCCTGCAGGCGTTTCTTGCTATCAACTGTAGCATTAAAGGTTCTAAAAGCAAATTTTGTTGTTCCTGCAATAGCACTAGCTATTGAGGTCTTCCCGATTCCTGGTGGCCCGTAGAGAATCATTGACGATAGCATATTAGCCTCTACCATACGGCGAATAATTTTACCTTCACCAACCAGATGCTTCTGACCAATCACCTCTGAAATTGTACGTGGACGCATGCGTAGAGCAAGATTATCTGGCATCTTCTCTCCTTTTTAAACTGTTTTTTTCTTATTATAATAAGCATATACTATTTTGTTACAAAAAGAAATCATAAATAGTTCTTGTCAAACCTAAATTCTTATGATAGAATGTTTTGGTATGTGGTGCTAGCACATCCGTAATAAATTCTACCTAGGAGGAAAACACGAAATGGCTAAAGTATGTTACTTTACAGGACGTAAAACTGTTTCTGGAAACAACCGTTCACACGCTATGAACAAAACTAAACGTGCCGTTAAACCTAACCTTCAAAAAGTTACTATCCTTGTTGATGGTAAACCTAAAAAAGTTTGGGCTTCAGCTCGTGCGCTTAAATCTGGTAAAGTTGAACGCGTTTAATCTTATTGGATATTAAGAGAGATGACTTCAGTCGTCTCTTTTTTTATTTATCATCTTTCCCTTTTGGGTATACTTATGTTATAATAAAGAACTAACAGATAATTCTTATAGAAAGAAGGTGTCAGTATGGGATTTACAGATGAAACTGTTCGTTTCAACCTAGACGACGGTAGCAAAGATGAAATCAGTAATACTTTGACAAATGTCTACCGTTCGTTGGCTGAGAAAGGTTATAATCCTATCAACCAAATCGTCGGTTATGTTCTGAGCGGTGACCCTGCTTATGTTCCGCGTTATAATGACGCCCGTAACCAGATTCGTAAATACGAACGTGATGAAATCGTTGAAGAACTCGTTCGCTATTATCTTAAAGGAAATGGAATTGACCTCTAATGCGAGTAATGGGACTTGATGTTGGCTCAAAAACAGTAGGAGTTGCGATTAGTGACCCCCTCGGTTTTACGGCCCAAGGCGTTGAAATTATCAAAATTGACGAGGAGGCTGAAGAGTTTGGTTTCGACCGACTATGCGAGCTCGTTAAAGAATATAAGGTAGAAAAATTTGTTGTTGGTCTTCCTAAAAACATGAATAACACTGAAGGACCACGTGTTGAGGCAAGCAAAGCCTATGGTGACAAAATCAAGGAAATCTTTGGAATTCCTGTAGATTACCAAGACGAGCGCTTGACAACTGTTCAAGCCGAGCGTATGTTAGTTGAACAAGCAGATGTCAGCCGTGGAAAACGTAAAAAAGTTATTGATAAATTAGCTGCCCAACTTATTCTACAAAACTACCTCGATCGAATGTTTTAAGAAAGTGTAATAGAGACCTAATAGTCAAGTGACAATCTAGTAAACTGACAAGCAAATATACTAGATTTTCCTCACTATTCAGCGCTCTCTTCAAAAAGGAGAACAATATGTCACACAATCACGACCACAACCATGATCATGAAGTCATCACTTTAGTAGACGAACAAGGAAATGAAACACTTTTTGAAATCTTGTTGACTATTGATGGACGCGAAGAATTTGGTAAAAACTATGTTCTTTTAGTACCAGCTGGTGCTGAAGAAGATGCTAATGGAGAAATCGAAATACAAGCATACTCATTCACTGAAAATGAAGACGGTACTGAAGGCGACCTTCAACCAATCCCTGAAGATTCAGATGCTGAATGGGATATGATCGAAGAAGTTTTCAATAGCTTTATCGACGAAAACTAAAAATATTCAATGCCATAGGCAAAGAAATGGCTTGCTAAAAAGAGATTGGGATATTGTATCTCAGTCTCTTTTTTAGATATTTTTTATTAAATGTAAGAAATTAGAGGAAAATTGACTAAATGGTATTATCTGATATACTTTAAATAAGACAATTAGGAGGCAAGACCCTTCTATTTATAACTTTCCAAATGTCAACAAAGGAGTTTAATTGTGAGTCCATACAACGAAGACAATATTGTAGATTCAAGTGGCTACCAAGGTTATCATCGAAGCCACCATCGATCTCATACACAAGATAGTCAATCCGAAAAGATTGAAGTGACAATTCAAGGACATACCGAAGAATCAGATTCTTCTCAAATAGAGAAAAAAACTAAGATCTCACTTCCATGGAAGCATAAAGGTCATATCCTGATTTTCAGTTTGATCTTAAGTATTTTTAGTATAGCAGTTCCCTGCTTTACAGACTTTGCCAATAATATACAGTCTCAAAACCTTTATATTGCAAAAATGTTTGCCAATGGTAGCTTACCTTACTCTGACTTTTTTGCGACAGGTGGATTCTTTTATTACCTCCTGGTTTCTCTTGCTTTCCGTTTAGGATCAACGCTTTGGCTAATTCCTATACAATTCCTCGCCTACTATCTTTCTGGTAGTTACCTTTACAAGACTGTCATGCACATGACAAGTAAGAAGGAAATTGCCACTCTAATTAGTATTATTTTCTATGTCACTAATGGAACACTTGGTTTTGGTGGGCTTTACCCTATCCAATTTGCTATGCCTTTTGTCCTAGGTGCAATCTTCTTCTTAACTCGTTACTTTGCGGGTCATAGTCGTGACGAAGCCTTTATTCTTTACGGCTTTGCTGGAACTGCCGGGGCCCTCTTTGAAGCTCGAACTCTTATTTTCTGGATATTGTCACTTGTGACAATCTTCGTTTACAACCTTGTCAACAAACACTTTGCTCGTGGTTTTTATCAAGTTCTTTGTATTGTTTTTGGTAATATTCTAGTATTGTATCTATGTCTTTACTTTATCCTTAATTTACAAATTACATCGGACTATATTAACCAAGTTTTGGTTTACAACTTTACACAACTCGCTGTAGAAAAAAATGACTTTCTACTTACACTAGCCTATCAAAGCTTTGCTGTTTTAGGCTCTGGGTTACTTATTGGTGCACTTACTACAAGCAACCACCTTCTTGGCGAGGCTAAAGATAAGAGCATCAAGTGGGTACTGCTCCTTAGTTTTATCTTTACAGTGGTTTACAGCTTATTCTCTCAAAGCTTTGGACTTTACAGTATGCTCAATATCGTACCTTATGGTCTAGTCTTAACAGCACTTTCTTTAGATGATGCTATTAAAAAGAGAGCAGAGCGAACTTCTCACCGACGTCGTAATGGTAACCAGATTCACACACTTAAAGTTTTTGGTATCTTCCTTAGTCGTAATTACTTCTTACCTATTGCAGTCTTTGCATTCGCTTTTGCGATGCCAATCATTATGTTCCTATTTAATTTAGGAAATAATACTGAACGTAGTACTGTTGCAAATTACCTCTCTAAAAATACCAAGAAAGATGAAACGATTTACGTTTACGATTCCTCAGCAAAGATTTATTTGGAAAGCGGTCGTAAAGCAGCCTCACAATTTGTTCTTCCAGAACTTAACACAGCTAAATCTAGTCATCAGAAAGCTCTCTCAGATACTATTATCCAAGATTCAGCACAATATATCGTTGTCCAACAGGATACACAACTACCTTCTGATGTTAAATCTACACTTTCAAAAAACTATAAAAAAGCCCCTGTAAAAGGCGTTGAACGATACACTGTTTACGTCCTAAAATAGGTCAAAAAATCAATATATAGTGGTTGAGATAAAAATATACCACAATATATTGATTTTTTTTTGCCTAGTGCTATAATTAGTAACGAGGTGATTTTTAGATGATTACATTAGAAAAAGAAAAGGTTACAATCAACCCTGATATCAAAGTCATCAAACGTGATGGTCGTATGGTTGTCTTTGATTCAAGTAAAATATATGAAGCTATTCTCAAAGCGAGTGAAGCTATTACACCTATCACACCCTTAATTGAAGCAAAATTGGAGGGAATTGCCAACCGTATTGTTGCTGAAATTAATGACCGCTTCACTCAAAATATCAAAATATATGAAATCCAAAGCATTGTAGAGCATGAGTTACTCGAAGCTAACGAATATGCTATCGCTCAAGAATATATTAACTATCGTACCAAACGTGATTTTGAGCGTTCTCAGGCTACTGACATCAATTTCACCATCAGTAAACTTGTTAATAAAGATCAAGCTGTTGTCCATGAAAATGCTAATAAAGATAGCGACCTTTACAATACACAACGTGATCTAACCGCAGGAATTGTCGGAAAGTCTGTAGGACTTAAGATGCTTCCTCCACACGTGGCAAATGCTCATCAAAAAGGAGATATCCATTTCCACGATTTAGACTACAGCCCCTACACACCTATGACCAACTGTTGTTTGATTGACTTCAAAGGCATGTTGGCAAATGGTTTTAAAATTGGTAACGCTGAAGTTGAAAGTCCTAAATCCATTCAAACTGCAACAGCACAAATTTCACAAATCATCGCAAATGTTGCCTCTAGTCAATATGGTGGCTGTACTGCTGACCGTATCGATGAGTTTTTAGCTCCTTACGCAAAACTTAACTACAAAAAACACTTAGCTGATGCTAAAGAGTGGGTAGCTGAAGAAAAACGTGAAGATTATGCACGCGCCAAAACGCGTAAAGATATCTACGATGCTATGCAATCTCTTGAATATGAGATTAATACGCTTTTCACTTCAAATGGACAGACTCCCTTTACCTCTCTAGGTTTCGGTTTAGGAACAAGCTGGTTTGAGCGTGAAATCCAAAAGGCTATCCTACAAGTTCGTATTTTAGGACTTGGCTCCGAACACCGTACAGCTATTTTCCCTAAACTGATTTTTACCTTAAAACGTGGACTTAACTTAGAGCCTAGCTCACCTAACTACGATATTAAGCAACTAGCTCTTGAATGTGCAACAAAGCGTATGTACCCGGATGTCCTATCATATGACAAAGTCATTGAATTGACGGGTTCCTTCAAGGCTCCTATGGGATGTCGTTCCTTCCTACAGGGGTGGAAGGATGAAAATGGTATTGAAGTTAATTCTGGACGAATGAATCTGGGGGTTGTAACCCTTAATCTTCCTCGAATTGCCCTAGAATCTAAGGGAGACCAAGATAAATTTTGGGAAATTTTTGAAGAAAGAATGGGAATTGCCAAAGATGCACTCGTCTATCGAGTTGAACGTGTCAAAGAAGCTACACCTGCTAATGCGCCTATACTTTATCAGTATAGGGCCTTTGGCCAACGTCTAGGTAAATTCGATAATGTAGATCAACTCTTCAAACATCGTCGTGCAACTGTATCACTTGGTTATATTGGGCTTTATGAAGTAGCATCCGTTTTTTATGGTAGTGACTGGGAGACTAATCCAGAAGCCAAAGCATTCACGTTAGATATCGTTAAATCTATGAAAAATGCTTGTGAAAGTTGGTCTGACGAATATGATTATCATTTCTCTGTTTATTCAACACCATCAGAGAGTTTGACGGATCGTTTCTGTCGTTTGGATACTGAAAAGTTCGGTGTCGTGACTGATATCACAGATAAAGAGTATTACACCAACTCTTTCCACTACGATGTTCGTAAAAATCCAACACCATTTGAAAAATTAGAATTCGAAAAAGCTTACCCCGAAGCTGGCGCAACTGGTGGATTCATCCATTACTGCGAATATCCAGTTCTCCAGCAAAATCCAAAGGCACTCGAAGCTGTCTGGGACTTTGCTTATGACCGTGTCGGTTACCTCGGAACGAATACTCCAATTGATAAATGCTACAAGTGTGACTTTGAAGGGGACTTCACCCCAACAGAACGTGGATTCATGTGTCCTAACTGTGGCAACACAGATCCTAAAACAGTTGATGTTGTCAAACGTACTTGCGGCTATCTAGGAAATCCACAGGCACGCCCAATGGTTAAAGGACGCCACAAAGAAATCTCTGCTCGAGTCAAACACATGAACGGTTCAACCATAAAATATGAAGGTAAACACCTTTAATAAGACCTAGAATACATTATAATAAACTAGAAGCAGCTGGATGATACCTTCCAACTGCTTTGCTTATTTCATTTTTAGAAAGGAATATAATGGGAAAATATCAGTTAGATTATAAAGGTATGCAACAAGTGGAACGTTACCACGAAAAAAATGCAACTGTAAAAAACGATAAAAAAGCACGTGTCCAAGCCCTTTTGAAAAAAGCTGGAAAGAAGAAATAATATGATCTTACGCCGACCGAGTCAAACAGATAAAGAAGCTATCTTAGAGATGATGGCTGAATTTGAAAGGGAGCAATCTGCTCATGATGGTGGATTTTGGAACCCCGACAATTTTGTTTATGAAGAGTGGCTGGAAGAAAATATTCAAGCGGAAGCGGGACTCAATATTCCTGAAAACTGGGTTCCTGCTATCCAGCTGGTTAGTTTTGACGAAGCGGATCATGCTCTTGGTTTCCTCAACCTTCGTCTCCGATTAAATGACTACTTACTAGAAAAAGGGGGCCATATTGGCTACTCTATCCGTCCATCCGAACGAGGAAAGGGTTATGCGAAAGAATCACTCCGTCAAGGCTTACAAGTAGCTAAAGACAAGAATATTCATCGTGCTCTGGTCACTTGTAGTATCAAGAATCCTGCTAGTCGAGCTGTTATATTAGCCAACGGTGGCCAGTTGGAGAACATTCGCCATGAAACTGAGCGCTATTGGATAGATTTGGAGTAGAATCATGACATGGAATACACCAAAACCACAGGAATGGAAGTCTGAAGAACTTAGCCAAGGACGTATTATTGACTACAAAGCTTTTAATTTCGTTGATGGTGAAGGCGTGCGTAACTCCCTTTACGTCTCTGGTTGCATGTTTCATTGCGAGGGATGCTATAACGCTGCCACCTGGTCCTTTAAGGCAGGAATTCCCTATACTAAAGAACTTGAAGAACAAATCATGAGGGATCTAGCTCAACCTTACGTACAAGGTCTCACGCTACTTGGTGGTGAACCCTTCCTAAACACAGGAATTCTCATTCCCCTAGTCAAACGCATTCGTGAGGAACTCCCGGAAAAAGATATCTGGTCTTGGACTGGTTATACTTGGGAGGAGTTGATGCTTGAAACTCCTGATAAACTAGAACTTCTTCAACTCGTTGACATTCTCGTTGACGGCCGCTTTGACATCACTAAAAAGAACCTTATGCTCCAGTTTCGAGGATCATCTAATCAACGTATTATTGATGTCAAAAAATCTCTTAATCAAGGAGAAGTCGTTATTTGGGACAAGCTAAATGACGGTCAAACGAACTATGAACAAGTCGATCGTAAAGATATGCTATAAAAAAGTCTGAGCTTATAACTCAGACTTTTTATGCAATTTTAACAAAAACTAGCTCATTATTAGAGGATAAATCCTCACGATAATTAAACTCATCAAAAGACAATTTTCGTAAATCATTAATCGTTTGACAATTCTCCTCCATAACAGCTGTCAAAAAAGCCCCTCTTGCCTTTTTGGAAATCGTAGAGTGAGTCTTAAGAACCCCATTGCGGTCTTCCATAAAACTAACCGTGAATAACTGCTTACGAAGAGTTGGACTAAAAACATCCTCGAATTCACTTGAAAGCAAAGAAACAACCGGAACTTGACTCTCCTCTAAAAATTGATCATATTCAGCACGCCAATAGTTTTTTAAGGACTGACCATCAACCTTAATCTTCGTATGAAAGTCATGACGATGTTCTTGAATCGGGTAAAAAGCGGGAATGATTCCATAAAAAGAAGATGTGATAAATACTTGTTGGTCTAAGAATTCTTTTTCACATGTGGATAAGTCACTACGTTTGATGTGACGATACATCAGTCCATTAAAAAGCTCGATAGCCGGATAGGTTTTCGCTTCTCCCGATAAAATCGCAGCCCAGCGCTGCTTTTCTTTCTCAGCCTGCTCAGGCTTTATTTTATAAGCTGTGGATAATTCATCTGTGGACAATTTTGCCATTTCAGTTAGGATAGCCGCACTCTTTTCGGATAATTTTTGAGACGAAACTTCCTTACTGGCCTTCATTTCTTTTGCGGTTGGAATTAAAAATCTAATCATACTGATATTGTAAAGTCAAGCAGGCATTTCGTCAAGAATTCTCTCCAACAAAAAAGAAGCTAACGTTCGTCAACTTCCTTTTTTTGTTAGTCATCTAAATCAACAAAACGACCTAGAATATGTACATTTTCTGCGATGGAGACAAAGGCTTTGGGATCTGCCTTTCTCATATAATGCTTGAAGTCAGTATACTCTTCACGCGTAATAATCGCCAGTAATACTGCTTTCTTTTCGTGATTATAAGTCCCTTCCGCATCATTAATCAGCGTTACTCCACGGTGGAGTTTCTTCTGAATCATCCTTACAACTGGGTCAGGATTACTTGTGACAATCATAGCCTGCATTTTCTTTTGTTTTGTGAAAATCGCATCTGTAACTCGACTAGAAACAAAAATAGTCACCATTGAATAAAGAGCATATTTCCAACCAAAAAGAATGCCCGCAAAAACCATGATAATTCCATTGACAATCAAGGAGATATTACCAACATCACGACCTGTTTTCTTACGAATAGTGAGGCTAACGATATCCGTCCCCCCACTAGAGATACGTGATTTTAAACCGAAACCAATCCCCGTACCCATGACCAAACCACCAAAGATAGCATTGATCAAAGGATCCTCTGTCAAGGTTACATGTGGCATCACCTGAATAAAAAGGGAGCTCATCGTTACTGTAATGAAGGTAAAGATTGTAAATTTATGGCCAATCTTGTACCAAGCCATAATCAAGAGAGGGATATTAATCGCATAGAAAGTCAATGATACTGGTATCTCAAAGCCCAAAGTTCTAACACTCAATGCCGATAAAACCTGTGCCAAACCTGTTGCTCCACTGGAGTAAACATGTCCAGGTTGAAAAAAGAAATTAACGGCGATTGACGATAAGAGACCATAAAGTAAAGAAGCTGAGACTTTTTCAGTATATTTTTCACGGGAAATACTACGTACAGCCTGCAAAACGCCCATTTTCTTCGCAGACTTTTTCGCTACAAATTTAACATGTTTATGAAGAGGTGCTTTATTCATTTTCTAAATCTACATGAAGGGCAAGTTCTTCCAACTGTTTATCAGCCACAAGACTTGGGGCCTGAGTCATAGGATCTGATGCCTTATTATTTTTAGGGAAGGCAATCACTTCACGGATATTATCTTTACCTGCAAGAAGCATAACAAAACGGTCAAGACCGATAGCCAAACCACCATGTGGTGGGAAACCATAGTCCATAGCTTCAAGAAGGAATCCAAATTGCTCATAGGCTGATTCTTCAGAGAAACCAAGGGCTTTCAACATACGTTCCTGTAGGTCTTTATGATTGATACGTAGACTTCCTCCACCAAGCTCATAACCATTCAAGACAATATCATAAGCTACAGCACGTACCTTGGAAAGATCTCCTTCAAGCTCTGCTGCAGAATCTTCTGTTGGCAAAGTAAATGGGTGGTGAGCAGACATATAGCGTCCTTCTTCTTCAGACCACTCAAACATTGGCCAATCGACAACCCAAAGGAAGTTGAACTTAGTATTGTCAATCATGTCAAGTTCTTTAGCAATCTGATTACGCAAAGCACCAAGTGTGTTATTAGCGATTTCAAGAGTATCTGCTACAAAAAGAACTAGATCATTCTCTTCAAGGTGTAAAGCATCTGTCAACTTTTCTTCAATACTTGTCAAGAATTTAGCAACTGGACCAGCTAGAGCTCCGTCAGTCATCTTAACCCAAGCAAGACCTTTAGCGCCAAATTGTTTGGCAAACTCTGTCAACTTGTCAATGCTTTTACGTGAGTATTTGTCTGCATTTCCTTTGACAACAATTGCCTTAACAGCTGGTGCCTCAGCAAACACTTTGAAGTCTACCCCCTTGACAACCTCTGTCAAGTCTTGTAAAAGCATGTCAAAGCGTGTATCTGGCTTGTCAGAACCATAGTTATTCATGGCATCATCATAAGACATACGTGGAAATGGTA
The DNA here is from genome assembly GCF_016648645.1 of Streptococcus sp. 22.1. NCBI lineage: Bacteria > Bacillati > Bacillota > Bacilli > Lactobacillales > Streptococcaceae > Streptococcus > Streptococcus sp. 22.1. The sequence continues at coordinate 82,029 of NZ_JACLQK010000009.1, forward strand.
GTGTAACTTCAATACCTTTAGTTTCTTTCATAACTTTAGCAATCAATCCTTCAGTAATATCTTGGATTTCTTGCTCATTAAGGAATGAGGTTTCCAAGTCAACTTGTGTAAACTCAGGTTGACGATCTCCACGCAAATCTTCATCACGGAAACACTTAACAATTTGATAGTAACGGTCAAAACCAGCATTCATTAATAATTGTTTAGTGATTTGGGGACTTTGCGGAAGAGCATAAAAGTGGCCTTGGCTAACACGGCTTGGAACCAAGTAATCACGAGCACCTTCTGGTGTAGATTTTGTCAACATTGGTGTTTCAACATCGATAAATTCCAAGTCATCAAGATAATTACGGATGGCGTGAGTTACCTTTGCACGGAGCTTAAAGTTTTCCAACATCTCTGGACGACGAAGATCCAAGTAGCGGTAACGCATACGTGTATCATCACTAGCCTCAACACCATCTTTGATTTCAAATGGTGTTGTTTTGGCAGTATTAAGGACTTTAAGGTCTTCAACTTTAAGTTCGACAGCACCTGTAGGCAAGTTATCATTAGCTTGTTCACGCGCTTCAACAGTTCCTGTTACTTCAATAACAAATTCGCTACGCAAGCTCTCAGCTGTTTCAACCACAGTTGCATCCGCATTCTCAGGGTTAACAACCAACTGCATCAAACCTTCACGGTCACGAAGATCGATGAAAATCAAACCTCCAAGGTTACGACGGCGAGATACCCAACCTTTCAAAGTAATAGTAGTTCCGATGTGTTCACTACGAACACGTCCGGCATACATAGAACGTTCCATAAATACACTTCTTTCGTTAATTTTTTAGTCTTAACTATTATAGCAAAAAGCCCATCAAAACCCCACCCATTTCAGGTTAGAATTTTAATAGACTTTCTTTTTTATCAAACTATTTGCCAAATTGTTTCAACAAATCACTAGTATCCACGTAATCTTCAGCAAACTCTTCAAAATCTTCAAAACGATAATCAGCTGTTTCTAAGTCAAGTAAACTATTCCAGCGGAAACCGTAAACATCTTCAATGATAACACTAAGTTCATCAGTTTCCTCGTCTACCTGCCATCCCAAATAACGTTCCTGAGTTTCAAAACTCAAGACTACATCTTGACAATCTTGACGCCAAACTTGACCAAGTAATTGCTGACACATCGCATGATTACTTGCAGGCTCATCATTAAACCAAGTAATTTCATGCTTATCAAGAAAAGCAATCAACTGCCAAAACTGTTGTTGGAAACGAATAGGCATACTACGATCAAAAGCCAAACTAAACTTTTCACTCCGTTTGAGCATATCAACTATACTAATCATATGCCCCCTACTTTTCTAACTGTTTGAGGACTGCTGCAAAGTTCTTAGTTAGCTCTTCGAAACTTACAGTAACTTCCTCACGAGTAGCATTATTTTTGACATTAACTTGACCTGACTCTACTTCACTCTCACCTAATGTGATAACAGTCTTGGCCTTGAAGGTATCTGCTGACTTGAATTGTGCCTTAATCTTCCGTCCAAGGTAATCACGTTCAGCTTTAAATCCTTGATAGCGGATAGCTTGAACTAACTCAAGAGCTTTACCATTAGCACCTGAACCAAGTACTGCAATGTAAACATCTAGACTTTCTTCCACCGGAAGTTCAATACCTTGTTTATCAAGAACCAAAAGCAAGCGTTCTAAACCAAGTCCAAAACCAAAACCAGCTGTTTCTGGACCACCGAAGTATTCAACCAAACTATCGTAACGACCGCCCGCACAGATTGTTAATTCAGACTTATCAATAGTGGTAATAAATTCAAAAATCGTGTGGTTGTAGTAATCAAGACCACGTACCATATTAGTATCAATCACATAAGGAATGTTAAGACTATCGAGCATGGCACGCACTTCGTCAAAGTGCGCTTGACTTTCGTCATCTAAATAATCAAGAATAGAGGGTGCATTTTCAACTGCAACCTTATCTTCTTTTTCTTTTGAATCGAGTACTCGCAAAGGATTTTCATCCAAACGGCGTTGACTATCTTTTGATAAAGTATCACGCATTGGTGTCAAGTAGTCAATCAAGGCCTGACGATAAGCCAGACGACTCTCAGTATTTCCAAGGCTATTCAAATGAAGGGTAACTTCCTTGATGCCAAGCGTATTAAAGAGTTGGTAGGCCATAGCAATGGTTTCAACATCTGTGGCTGGATTTTTTGATCCAAAGCACTCTACACCAAGTTGGTGGAACTCACGCAAGCGTCCTGCTTGAGGACGTTCATAACGGAACATTGATCCAATATAATAAACTTTAACGGGTTTTTGAACCTCTGGCGCAAAGAGTTTATTTTCTACATAAGAGCGTACAACCGGTGCTGTTCCTTCTGGACGAAGTGTAATATGACGGTCTCCCTTATCATGAAAATCGTACATTTCCTTAGTAACGATGTCAGTTGTATCACCTACTGAACGTGAAATGACCTCGTAATGTTCAAACATAGGTGTACGAATTTCACCATAATTGTATTTCTTAAATGTTTCACGTGCAACATTTTCTACGTACTGCCATTTAGCACTATCAGCAGGTAAAATATCCTGCGTTCCCTTAGGTTTTTGAAGTTTCATAATGATGATACAGGTCTCAAATAGACCTGCCCTCCTTTTCCGTTATTACAGATATAATCACTCTATTCTATCATAATTTACATAGCTTTTGGGAAATGGTAGAGGTTTTTTCAACGTAAGAAAGAAACAGACCTCTCGGCCTGCCACAATCATTAATCTTCTTTATAAAGAACGAAGGTCACAATAAAAGAGACTACAACAGAAATTACGAGACCTCCAATAGCTGTGTAAAAATATTTAAGTGTATCTTCACCGATATAGGCTGCAATCGTCAAGAGACCTGGGGAAGCACCTGCAAAATTTCTCGCACCTAAAATACCAAGGAAGAAGCTACCTACTCCCCCCTGCAACAATAGATCCTATGAGGGCAGCTTTATTTTGCAAAGTTACCCCATAAAGAGCCGGTTCCGTAATCCCACAAATTGCAGTAATTCCAGCAGATGAAGCCAGAGCTTTTTTATTGGTATCCTTAGTTTTTAAAGCAATAGCGAGGGCTACTCCCCCCTGAGCCACATTCGAAGCCAAAGCACCTGGACCTAAAATCAAAAGTGTTACGATTGCAGTGATCAAGGTCGTAATCATAGACACCAAGAAAAATTTAACAGCCTTTGATGAAATTTTAATTGCAAAGCGCTCCACATAACTCATAAACCAAACTGCCAAAATAACAGGAATAACCGTTGATGAGTAAGAAGTTAATGTAAGAGGAATACTAAAGAAAGAGACGCCATGACCTGATTCCTTGGCAGTTGTCACAATCTGCGTAAAAGTTGGGTGTAATAAAATAGCACCAATCAACATCCTCAATTGAGCGGTTGTCTTAAACTATCGAGCTGCTGAATCACCTAAAAATACAGGTGAAAAATAAAATTCAGTATCACCAATAAAATTAAGAACTTGATCGTTAACATCATCTACAGCTACTACCTTAAAGACAACCTAAAGAGACAAAACGGCTTTGATCATCCCTGCTGCTGTAATTTCCGGTAAGATTGGTGTGAAAATCTCAGAAATAAAGCCTAAAAAGCTTTGAAGGGGAGTTCTATCATGTTTTTTTGATGATTCCTTAGACACTTCATCTAGGTCTAATAAGCCTTCCAAAGCACGGTATACATTTTGTACATCACTCCCAACAACAACTTGATACTGGCCACCACTCTTAGCCAAACTCACAATACTTTAGATAGTTTGAACAACTTTATCATCGGCTAAGGTAAAACATAAACGTTTAGCACAGTTTACAAGATTCTGAACTTTCTCCTTTCCTCCTATAGCATCTAAAATCTTCTGTCCTGTCTCTTTATAGTTCATGACACTTCCTTTTTATACTCATAAAAAGAGAGAACAAGCTGAGCCTGTCCTCTACATTTTTTCTATTATAACCAAACTTTATCAGTAATTGTTTTAATCAATTGTAATTTATTCCACTCGTCTTGCTCAGTCAAGATATTGCCTTCTTCAGTTGAGGCAAAACCACATTGAGTTGAGATACCAAGGTTCTTAAGTGGTACAAGCTCAGCCGCTTCATGGATACGAGCGATGACAGCATCTACATCTTCCAAAGCTGGATCCTTAGAAGTAATCACACCAAGCACCAATTCAACATGATCACGATTATTCCAAATCGTTGGAAGTGGTGCGAAGCTACCTGAACGCGCATCATCGTATTCCAAGAAGAAGATATCATAATTCAATTTCCCAAGATATTTAGCTACTGAATCATAGCCACCTTCAAAAAGATAAGTTGATTTAAAGTTTCCACGACAAATATGAGTAGCCAAAGTCAAATCTTCTGGAAGACCTTCCAAGGCTTTATTGATAGTGTATACATCATCCTCAGCAATTTTTGCCAACTCAGCTGTTTTCTCAGGATTATTTTTTTCATTCTCAAACTGTTGAATCAAATAACCCCAAGTCGTATCATCCAACTGTACATAACGTGCACCCAAATCGTAGAAATGTTGGATGGTATCATGGTAAGCTTTTGCCAAATCATCAAGAAAATCTGTCCATGAATCATAGTAATTTGCATAAAGATCACTACGGTGGTCACGGTTAATGATGAGTGATGGACTTGGAATAGTTACTTTTGGAGTAATTCCTTCAGGAGTCACTGATTTAAGATATTCAAAGTCACGATAGAAAGGATGATTAGGATTTTCGGCAATCTTACCATTGATACGAACGTTGGTTGTACGTGTCTTAGCTCCATGGAATTTATATGAATCTTCTTGTTGGTAAGCTTCAAAACCAGTTAGGTTCCATAGGAAATCAAGGTGCCACCAAGAACGACCAAATTCACCATCAGAAACTACTTGAAGACCATTTTCTACCTCATGGTGAACCAGTTCCTTAACCAATTCATCTTGTACTTTCAACAATTCTTCTTGCGAAATCTCACCATTGGCAAATTTTTCACGTGCTTCTTTTAAAGCTTGTGGACGAAGGTAAGAACCAACATGATCAAAATGATAATGAACTTTACTCATAGTTATTTACTCCTTTTTATGCTTTCGCTTAATGTAATAATAAGCCTATTCTAGCACTTGCTGCTATAGCAGTGAAATATATATTTGTTATCATACGATATAGTTTTTAACTATATATTTTATTGACAAGTTTTTTTGTCAAGCAACTTTACTTTACAAAAAAGATATGTTATTCTGTTATAGTTGATTTAAAATCAAGAACATAAATATTAATTCGGAGGAAATAAAGAAATGGCAGTACCTGCACGTCACACTTCAAAAGCGAAGAAAAACAAACGTCGTACACACTACAAATTGACTGCTCCATCAGTACAATTTGACGAAACAACTGGAGATTACTCACGTTCACACCGTGTATCACTTAAAGGATACTACAAAGGACGTAAAATCGCTAAAGCTAACGCAACTAAATAATAGAAGGGAGATACCATGCGCGTAAATATTACACTTGAACACAAAGAATCTGGTGAACGCTTGTACCTTACTTCAAAAAACAAACGTAACACTCCAGACCGTCTTCAATTGAAAAAATACTCACCAAAATTGCGTAAACACGTAATCTTTACTGAGGTTAAATAAGACATTAAAAGAAAAGCCTATGAAACCAACGTCTCTAGGCTTTTTTGCTTGATTAAAATATAGTTTTGTCTGATTTTTGTCTGATTGGTTAAAAGGGAGGGATATAAAATAGAGGCTATAGAGGGAGATATGACAAAAACATTTCCATACGAAGATGAGTCTTTTGATATTGTATTTCACCCCGTATCAAATTACTATACTGAGAATATGCAACATATTTTCAATGAAGCGCATAGAGTTTTGAAAAAGGGAGGCATTTTTCTCACAGGATTAAATAATGAAATAAACTATATTGTGGATAAGGATGAAAAAGAAATAGTTTTGAAAATGCCATTCAATCCTTTAAATGGATACTGTCAAACATTTTCGTTGATTTCCCCTAAATAATAGCGTATAATGATACTAATCTTAGAAAAGAAAGCGCTTTAATTTTCATTCAATAAGTAATTTTTAGCTGAAAATCAAAAGAATAAAACAATTAAAATGTTATATTCTTCATAATACTTACTTATTGAATAACTTTTCTTTGAGATAGAAGGGAGGCCTATTATGCTTTGGTCTATTATTGTAGGAGGCTTTATCGGTTTTATAGCTGGTGGAATCACTAAAAAGGGAGGTTCCATGGGAATAATTGCCAATATCATTGCAGGTTTAGTCGGTTCATCTATTGGACAATCACTTTTCGGTGCATGGGGACCTAGTCTAGCTGGAATGGCATTAGTTCCATCAATCTTAGGAGCAGTCATTGTTGTTGCCGTAGTGTCGTTTTTCTTAGGTAAAAAAGAATAATGTTCTTTTTCAAGAATAAATCATAATCTTTAAGACAGGGCAAGGTTATGATTTGATTGTATTCATGAAAGGATTCAATATGTCAAAATCTAAGAAAATACTTTCTCTTATATTTTGTATTTTAATCTTGACAATTTTGATTCCTATTTTGCTAGATTACCATAAAGTTAGTGGTTTA